>NZ_JBTTIO010000055.1:0-69950 GCF_058323355.1 Thiogranum sp. | reverse complement strand
ATTGATCCGGGCCGTTCGGCCCGGATCAATCGAGTCTGACCCCTTTGAAATACTGCGCTCGTAATGACGGGGCTTTCGAGCTTGAGGGGCGACGGTAGCGCGTCTCCCCATGCACGGCAACAAAACCCACAAAGCACGGGTGATATATACGCCCCTTATTCCTGAATCGAAAGATTCGATGCACTTTATATAAGGATAGTCTGGAACCACTCAAGGGGGTGGAGTATTGTTCACGCTCGTTTTTTTCGCGCCGGTCCGGACACAGATCCGACACCGGGAAATTCTATTCATTTGTCACAGCAACTCTGGACGGAGGAGTATCCATGTCAGAGGTTATCGCAACCAACCAGACGATTCTGGTGGTGGGTGGCGGCATCAGCGGCATGACAGCCGCACTGGAAGCCGCCGAATGCGGCAAGCAGGTCATTCTGGTGGAAAAAAACCCATCGATTGGCGGTCGCGTCAGCCAGCTTTACAAGTATTTCCCCAAACTCTGCCACCCCAAGTGCGGCCTGGAGATCAACCTGCGCCGGATCAAGGCCAACCGCAACCTGCGCGTCATGGCCATGACCGAGGTATCCGCCATCAGCGGTGATGCCGGCAACTACAGCGTTACGCTGAAGACCGCGCCGCGTTACATCAACGAGAACTGCACCAGCTGTGGCGCCTGCGGCGACGCGGTGGAAACCGAGTTCGACGACGAATACAACTACGGCCTCAGCAAGCGCAAGGGCGCCTACCTGCCGTTCAACCAGGCCTACCCGGAACGCTACGTGCTGGACCCGGCCATCATCGGCACCGACGATGCCGAAAAAGCCAAAGGCGCGTGCAAATACGACGCCATTGACCTGGACATGGGCGAGAGCGAAACCACCATCACCGTCGGCGCCATCATCTGGGCCACCGGCTGGAAACCTTATGATGCCGGCAAGATCCAGCCCTACGGCTATGATCGCTTCAAGAACGTCATCACCTCTGTTGAACTCGAACGCATGCTCGACCCGCACGGCCCGACCGGCGGCAAGATCCTGCGCCCGTCCGACGGCAAGGAAGCAAAAGATGTCGCCTTCATCCAGTGTGCCGGTTCGCGTGACAAGAACCACCTGGCGCACTGTTCGCGCATCTGCTGCATGGCCAGCCTGAAGCAAACCACCTACCTGCGCGAACAGTACGGCGACGAGGGCAAGGGCACGGTGTACTACATCGATATCCGCGCCATCGACCGTATCGATGACTTCTACCAGAACGTGCAGAATGACCCGAACATCAGCTTCGTGAAATCCAAGGTCGCCTCCATCACCGAAGACAGGGAAACCGGCAACCCGGTCCTGCACGGTGTGGACACCGAGGGCTACCACCGTTACAGCAACCCGCACGAACTGGTGGTGCTGGCAATCGGCATGGAACCCAGCGTTGCCGCTGGTGACTTCCCGATAGAAGTCGTGCTGAACGAAGAAGGATTCGTGGAACTGGATGAAGCCAACGGCGCATTCTTTGCCGCCGGTTGTTCGTCAGACGCACTGGACGTGAACCGCGCGGTACAAAGCGCCACGGCCAGCGCGCTGCGCGCTATCCAGGTTGTTAACAAAGTTGCCGGTGCGGAGGGTTAAGCCGTGTCAGATTTAAAAATTGGAGCCTACATTTGTAAAGGTTGCGGACTGGGCGAACGCCTCGACTGCGACCAGCTGGCCACCGTTGCCCAGCGCGACGGCAAGGCACAGGTGGTGCAGCAGCACGACTTCCTGTGTTCTGCCGATGGCGTGAAGCTGATCCAGAACGATATCGATAACGAAGGCGTCAACCGCGTCGTCATCGGTGCCTGCTCGCGCCGCGCCAAGACCGAAGCCTTCGACTTCCAGGGCGTCAACGTGTCCCGTTGCAACCTGCGCGAAGGCGTCATCTGGGTGCGCCCTGACGAGGACGACATGCGTGAAACCACGCAGGAAATGGCTGAAGACTACATCCGCATGGGTTGCGCCGAGGCCAAGCACTCCCTGATCCCCGCTTCCGCGCAGGAAAAAGGCACCGAGAACACCGTACTGGTGGTCGGTGGCGGTATCACCGGCATGACCGCTGCACTGGAAGCGGCCAAAACCGGTTACCCGGTCCAGCTGGTGGAAAAAACCGGTGAACTGGGCGGCTACGTCGGCAAGATGTGGAAAGACGTACCGATGCACGCGCCTTACACCGACCCGGTCGACACCAGGGTTGCCGACATGGTTGCGGAGATCGAAGCCAACAACCTGATCACCGTGCACCTGAACGCCACCATCAGCAAGACCTCCGGCGCGCCGGGCCGTTTTGCCGTGGACATCAGCACCGAAAGCGGTTCCACCAACACCATCAATATCGGCGCCATCATCCAGGCCTCCGGCGCCACGCCCTACGACGCCAGCCAGCTGCCGGAACTCGGCTATGGCAAGAGCAAGGACGTGGTCGACCGCGTGGAACTGGAACAACTGGCGATTGCCGCCAACGGTGGGCCGATCAAGCGCCCGTCCGACGGCAAGGAAGTGAAGAAGGTCACTTTCATCCAGTGCGCTGGCCAGCGCAGCGAGAAAGAAGGCCACCTGAACTACTGTTCCGGTGACTGCTGCCTGACCTCCATCAAGCAGGCCATGTACTTCAAGGACCAGAACCCGGATATCGAAACCGAGATCCTGTACGACGACCTGCGCACCCCGGGCGCCCCGGGCGAGGACTTCTACCGCAGTGGCCAGGACAAGATGGTCACCTTCCGCAAGGCGGTAGTGAACGAAGTCGCGGCCGGCAGCAATGGCCCGGTTCTCAAGTTCAGGGATATGATCCTCGACGAGGACGTGGAAGAAGACGCCGACCTGGTGGTACTGGCCACCGGCATGGTCGCCAACTCCGGTGTCGACATCGACGAAGTGCCGCAGAACGAGCCCGGCGAGTGGGAAGTCAGCGTGGATTCCATCCTCAACCTGAACTACCGCCAGGGCAAGGACCTGCCGCACCTGAAGTACGGCTTCAACGATTCGCACTTCATCTGCTTCCCGTACGAAACGCGCCGCACCGGCATCTACACCTGTGGCCCGGTGCGTCGTCCGATGGACACCCAGCAGGCCATTGATGACGCCACCGGTGCCACCCTGAAGGCCATCCAGGAAATCGAAAACGCCAAAGTCGGCCGCGCCGCACATCCGCGCTCCGGCGACCTGTCGTACCCGATCTTCCGCAAGGAAGGCTGCACACAGTGCAAACGCTGCACCGTGGAGTGCCCGTTCGGCGCCATCGACGAGGACGAGCAACGCTTCCCGGTGTTCAACGAGTCACGCTGCCGCCGTTGCGGCACCTGCATGGGCGCCTGCCCGGTACGGGTTATCTCTTTCGAGAACTACTCCTGCGATACCGTCGGCCAGCAGCTCAAGAACGTGGAAATCCCGGAAGAGTGGGACGAGAAGCCGCGCATCCTGGTGCTGGCCTGCGAGAATGACGCCTACCCGGCACTCGACATGGGCGCCCAGCAGGGCAACCACTACAGTCAGTGGGCTCGCATCATACCGGTGCGCTGCCTCGGTTCGGTCAACACCATCTGGATCACCGATGCGCTGAACTCGGGCTACGACGGCGTCATCCTGATGGGTTGCCAGAAGGGTGAAAACTACCAGTGCCACTTCGTCAAGGGTTCTGAAATGGCCGCCGTGCGCATGAGCAAGGTCGACCAGACGCTGGAGACCCTGAACCTCGAAAAAGAACGTGTTGAAACCTACGAGGTCGCCATCACTGATATCGACCGCGCGCCCGGGCTGATCAACGACATGGCAGAGACCATCGAGAAGATCGGCATGAGCCCGTTCAAGTTCTAGGAGCAGTCATGAGTAACTACAACCAGGAAATGATCGAAAAGTACCGCGGCAACTTCCTCAAGGAAGTGCAGGACAACGTAGAGGAAGGCGACTGGGTGAAGATGTGCATGCAGTGTGGCGTGTGCTCCGGTTCCTGTCCACTGGGCCCGCACTGGGAGCACCCACCGCAGGAAATCTTCATGATGATCCGCGCCGGCAAGCGTGAGGAAGTGCTGGAGTCCAGCTCCATGTGGATGTGTACTTCCTGCTACAACTGCATCGCCCGCTGCCCGCGCGGCCTGCCGATCACGCACATCATGCACGGTCTGGCCACCTACTCGAAGCGTCTGGGTCTGGCGCCGCAGCAACAGCCGACGGCAAAGTTCGCACAGCTGTTCTGGGATAACCTGGCCAAAAAAGGCCGCGTCAATGAGTTGAAGCTGGGCCTGTCACTGTACTTCATGAACGGCTTCGGCGAAGGCATCAAGACGGCCCTGAAGATGAAGGATATCGGCCTGAATATGCTGAAAACCGGTCGCATGACCCCCATGGAAATGCTCGGCGGCCACGGCTGCAAAGACACAAAAGGCTTCCACGCCATGCTGAAGAAAGCGCAGGAACTTGAAGAAGCGCGTATCGGCAAGAGCGGAAGCTGAGGAGAACTGACATGGCTAAACATTCCTACTCTTTTTACCCCGGTTGTTCCTCGCAGAAAGCCGCGTCCTCGTCCAACTACCAGGTGTCGGTCGACACCATGTGCAAGGAACTGGACATCGAACTGAACGAAATCCCGGACTGGAACTGCTGTTCCGCTTCCATCGGTTACGCCGGTGGCGGTGAACTGCCGCGACTGGCCCTGTCGGCGCGCAACATGGCGCTGTCGGAAGAAGCCCACGGCGACCAGGACATCGTCGCCACCTGCGCCGCCTGCTGGCTGGCCACCAAGGAAACCCAGGAGCGCCTGAACGATAACCCCGAGCTGATGGCCGAAACCAACACGGCGCTGGCCGAAGCCGGGCTCAAGCTGAAAAACAACAAGAAGGTCCGCCACATGGTGGAAGTCCTGATCGAGGACATCGGCTACGAGGAACTCGGCAAACACGTCAAGAAACCGCTGGAAGGCATCAAGATCGCCGGTTATGTCGGCTGCCAGACCAACCGCCCGTTCGGCATCGCCGGCGAGTCCTTCGAAAATCCGAAGTACCTCGACAAGATGATCGAAACGATGGGCGCCGAAGCCTGTGACAACTACGAAAAGAAAGTGTCCTGCTGCGGCGGCGCGCTGGCCTTCTCCGAGCCGGAAAAGAGCCAGGCGCTGATCAAGGACATTATCGAATCGGCCTACGACAACGGCGCCGACATGATCGTGACCCCCTGCCCGGTCTGCCAGATGAACACCGAGGTCTACCAGGAGCAGATCAATGCCACCTACGGCACCAAGTTCAAAATGCCGGTGGTGTACTACAGCACGCTGATGAGCGTGGCCTACGGCAAGAGCGCAAAGGAAGCGGCGCTGAACGGTCAGATCATCAAGGCAAAACAGTTGGAAGAAATTGCCAACAAGTAACGTCTAGCATGTGACGGACCGTCGGGTTCGTTAATCTCCTTGACGTGTAAGCCCCTCGCAAGAGGGGCTTTTTTATTCCCCGCCCGCAAAAACCGCTATGATGAGCGCATGACAGACCGCGACGCCCGACACCCCTACGAACGACTCACCCCCGATCTCATCCTCAACGCCCTGGATGATCGCGGCTTTGTCACCGATGGATGCCTGCTGGCACTCAACAGCTATGAAAACCGCGTCTACCAGATTGGCATCGAGGACGAGACACCGGTTATTGCCAAATTTTACCGCCCGGAACGCTGGTCAAGAGAAGCCATCCAGGAAGAACATGCCTTTGCCCTGGAACTGGCTGAACAGGAAATCCCCGTCATCGCCCCGATTCAGGATGACAACGGTGAGACTCTGCACGAATACCACGGCTTCCTGTTCGGCGTTTACCCGCGCTGCGGCGGGCACTGGCCGGACCTTGATACCCGCGAACAACGCGAACAGATGGGGCGTTTCCTGGGGCGCATGCATGCCGTCGGTGCGACACGGCGCTTCGAGCATCGTGCCCGACTGGATATCGAACGACTCGGCGACGCCTCACGCGATTTCATCCTTGAGCAAAACTTTCTGCCCGACTACCTGCGTGAAGCCTACAGCAGCCTGACCGCTGACCTGCTGGAAAAAATACGCAACCTGTTCGAGGTCGTTGGCCCACGGGGCGCAATACGCCTGCACGGCGACTGCCACAAGAGCAACATCCTGTGGCGTGATAACGGACCTCACTTTGTCGATCTCGATGACAGTTGTTCCGGCCCCGCGATACAGGACCTGTGGATGCTGTTGTCCGGTGATCGCGAGGAAATGCGCATGCAAATGGAAGACCTGCTAACCGGTTACCGTATGTTCCGCGACTTTGATGAAGGCAGCGCACTACTGATCGAACCCCTGCGCACACTGCGCATCATGCACTATGCCGCGTGGATTGCGCGCCGCTGGGAAGACCCGGCCTTTCCGATTGCGTTTCCCTGGTTTGATTCACCGCGTTACTGGGAAGACCATATTCTCAGCCTTCGGGAACAGGCCAGTGCGCTGGATGAGCCGTCTATCCTCCAGGGAGCGCCGCCGATCAACTAATCTATAATATAACTGACTTGCATCAATGTTCTGGTAGCGCAGCTGTGGCTGAATTGTTATCAGGCAACACAGGAAAGCAATACAGGCAACCCATCAATATTTCTCAGGCAAGAATAAACTGATTTAATCTTACACAGGAAATGATAATGACACCGATTCACTAATAACTGTAAATTGCCCGGAGGTACCCAAAATGAAATATTTCAATCAATTACTCCCACGCGCAAGCGGACTCCTGCTGGTTGCTTCAGGGTTGGTTGGCGGCCAGGCACTGGCAGGCACCATTGTCGGTACCGCTCATGACTTTTCCAAAGCTGGCTACTCCGGGGGTGAAATCTGTGTGGTATGCCACACCCCGCACAATTCTGACACCTCGGTAACCCAGGCGCCTCTGTGGAACCATGCAGTCACCGGAGTACTTAATTTCGCCATGTACACCAGCCCGACGCTGGACGCCCTGCAGGACACCCAGCCTACCGGCTCATCAAAGCTCTGCCTGTCCTGTCACGATGGTGCAACCGCACTGGACTCCTTCGGGGGCAACGCGGGCACTACCATCATGGGCGGTGACGAGGCCGTAGGCCGCAACAATGACCTGACAGATGATCACCCGATTTCGATCACCTACGACAGCGCACTCGCCAATACCGACCCCGGACTGTTTGATCCAACGGCCACCTCGGTAACCATTGGTGATAACGGCGACAAGACCCGAACCGGACTGGTCAGCGAACTGCTGACACCGGGAGACAAAGTCCAGTGCTCGTCCTGCCACGATGTGCACAACAACTTTGTGGGGCCGGGAACAAACAACGAGCCGTTCCTGAAGGTCACCAAGGCCGGCAGCAAAATCTGTCTCACTTGCCATAACAAGTAGGTCTGGCGCGTCGCCTCATCATCCACCATGCAGACGGGTGGATGATGAGGTACAGTAAAGCAAACCAGAATTCTCCGGATTACTATTGCAATGACCTTTCATCGCAGTACTACAACCTGTGCCCAGTGGATCAGCACCCTTCTCGTCGCAATACTTCTGGGCAGCTGTGCCAGCACCCCCGGGCCGGATGAATCGGCGCCCTTGTTCTACCCTCCACTGCCTGACCCGCCGCGCCTCCAGTACCTTACCCGTTTTTCCTCACCCGGGGATGTAGAAGACGAGAACATGGGCTTCAGGGATTTCGTTGTCGGCAAGGATACGCTGGGTGACCACCTGGTACGCAAACCCTACGGCCTGGATATGTACGACGGCAAAATCTACGTTGTAGACACCCGTGGCAATGGTTATGGCATTTTTGATCTGAAAAACAAACGTACTGAACTGGTGCAGGGCTCTGGCGGCGGGGCAATGAAAAAACCCATCAATATCACCGTTGATGTCGATGGCACCAGGTACATAACCGATACCGACCGCAACCAGATCCTGATATTCGACAGAAATGACAGGTTTGTGCGTGCCTACGGAACCCCGAACCAGTTCAAGCCCATTGACGTGCTGGTGGTGGGCAACAGGCTGTACGTATCGGATTTGTACCATCACCAGATCCAGGTTCTGGACAAAACCAGCGGGAAACCCCTGTTCAGTTTCGGAAAGGCCGGTTCCGGTGAGGGTGAGTTCTTCCAGCCAACCAGCCTGGCACTGGGTCCTGACCAGTCACTGTATATCAGCGACACAGGAAACTTCCGCATCCAGAAATATTCACTGGACGGAAATTTTATCCGCAGCTATGGAAGTGTCGGGGACACCGCGGGCCATTTCGCACGCCCCAAGGGTATTGCGGTTGATCGCGACGAGCGGCTATATATTGTTGATGCCGCCTTCGAAAATGTGCAAATCCTCAACAACGACGGCACCCCACTGATGTTCTTCGGCCAACCGGGTGACAAACGTGGAAACATCAATTTGCCGACAAGTGTCGTTATTGACTATGACAACCTCGAATATTTCCAGCGCTATGCGGCACCCGGTTTCCAGCTGGAATATATCGTCCTGGTTGCCAGCCAGTTCGGCATCAACAAGGTTGTCGCCTTTGGTTTTGGAAAAATGGAAGGCATGGACTACGCAGATCCCCGCACCATGGATACGAAACCCGGAAACAGGTAGTACGATGTGACTGCGCGAGGATGAAATGAAAGATTCCGGAGCTTGTGCATATTCGCAGTGGAAGCGGGGACATGGAACAACCCGTGCCGCCATAACGAGAGCAACAGAGAATGTGGTTTGTGCGTTCACAGGTAAGGAATACAACAAACGCCATGCGGCGTGTTCGAAACACGCTCTGCTGGGGGTTTGGCTTGCTGGTAATACTACCTTCGCTTTGTGGCGCCCGGTATGCTGACATCACCGCGTTCAAACTGACCGGCATCGAAGGTAATCTGTCGGCCCGCTATAACCTCGACGACTACGAGCAAACTTCAACTGGTGGCGGAAGAGTCTACCAGACTCGCCCCACACTGGAGGAAGAGTTTTTCATCCTTACTCACAGCTACGCCTATCATCCGAGCTTTCTCAATATGGACCTGGGTGGTGGCCTGCTGTTCCTGCAGCAGGATTTCGACTCCGACCAGGGAAAAAGCAACACCAGTGAATCCCTGTACAACCTGACTGCCCGACTCAGCTTCCTGGAAAGGAAACCCTACCCGGTCAGACTGTTCTATGACCGCAGCAACCCATCGGTCACCACCAGTCTGGCTGGCCGTTTTCTGGTGGAAAATACCCGTTATGGCATGACGGCATCCCTGCTGAAGCCAGTTTTGCCGGTGACGATCAACCTGGAAGCGTCTCGTTTCGAAAGTGATGGTTCCGGGTTCGAAACCATCATCAAACAGACAACCGACCAGGCCACTATCCGCGCTTCCAGGTCCTACGCGGGTGGAGACAGCATCAGACTGAACCACCTGTGGACCAGGGCCGACTCCCGTAGCGGAAGCCCACGACTGCCCATTCAGCAGACGGCCACGACCACCCGAACCACGGATGTTACTGCACTCAATAATTTCGGCGCCAGCAACCAGTTTCGGCTTACACAACTTTTAACCTACACCGACCAGACACTGGATCAGCAGCAAGGCTCCACCACCAAACTTGAAGACCTGCGCTACAGTTACGACATGCGCTGGACGCATACCGCCAGAACACTATCTTTTTACCAGTACCGTTTACAGAAAAACAACCGCAGCGAAGTAAACACCACCAACCAAAACGCTATAGTTGGCGCCTCTTACGAACAAAAACAGGGACTGCACGGCAATGTGGATCTTCATGTCCAAAAAGAAGAGCAGGACACGACCAACTTCAGAAGAGAAGTGTACGGGGCGCAGGGAACTGTCGGCTACAGTAGAAAGATGCGGCGTGGAGCCATACAACTGGGCGCCACCATGCAACTGGACCAGATAGACCAGTCGAGTGGAAGCACCGATATCGTGCAGGTATTCGACGAGAATATAACCCTTACCGGCACCACGCCAGTAGCGTTACAAAACGATTTTGTCATAACCAGTACGATTGTCGTAACCAATACAGCCAACACCCAGACTTTCATTGCAGGCCTGGATTACGATATCAGAATTATCGGTCAGGTCACCGAGATTCAGCGGCTTATTGGCGGCAACATCCTTGACGGACAGATACTGCTGGTTGACTACGAATACCGTTCGGGTGGCAACGTAAAGTTCACCGCTTTCAACCAGAACTATTTCAGCAACTTCAACCTGTTCAGGTTCCATAATCTTTTTGCCCGTTACCGAAAGTTCGACCAGGAGGTGGAAAGCGGCCAACCCACCACCCCGCTCAATGATGTTGAAAACATCCTGGTCGGGGCGAAAGCTGAATACCCCCTGCTGGACGGCTGGCTGGTTGGCGCCGAAGTAAACTATGAAAATCAACAAGAAGACATCTCGCCCTATACCCGAAAGCTGCTCAAGGCCCATATCGAGACTACACTGCCACGCACGACCCGAATGCGGGTAACCGCGCGGCGTGAATTCGTGAATAATGAAAACTCACCGGAAGATGCGGACATCAGCCAGCTAATCGTTCGCCTGACGTCCAGGCCCTGGTTACGTACCGTTATCACTATCGATGGCGACTATGAAAAAGATACCGGTGGCACACTGACCCGGCGCCGCCAGGCCTTGAACCTGGGCCTGGTCTGGCGCTACCGCATGTTACAGTTCACGATACGTGCTGAACACGTGAACAACAGACAGGGCGATGTAACACAAAAGAACAATAAAATAAGAGCCCAACTGATACGGCAGTTCTGATGGATATAAAACATACGATCCGGCTTGCTTTACTGGCACTCATCGGCCCATTCCTGCTGATGAATGGCTGTACATCGACGCACGACACCGTGCCCGTGGCTCATGTCGGACAGGTGTGGCCTGCCCCGCCTGCACCACCACGCATCCGCCATATTAAAAATATTTACAGTGCGGAAGACCTGGGCATCAAAAAAACATTCTGGAATCGGCTGGGTGAATTTATCTACGGTTCTTCCAGCACGCGCCTGGTGCGGCCTATGGCAACTGTCATGGATAAGCGTAATCATATACTGTATGTCGCCGACCCCGGGGCACGTGGTGTCCATCGCTTCGACCTGCGCAGCTCCCGATACAAACTCCTGCATCGCGAAAACAACCTCCCGCTGCCTTCACCAACAGGCATGGCAATCGGGCCCGGCAGCCGGGTTTTTGTCACTGACTCTGGCCTTGGTCAGCTGTTCACAGCCACACCCGGGTCGGATTTCCTGTCACCCGTCGAACTGGAGCATGGGCCGCAACAACCTACCGGCGTGATGTATGAGCAGAAAACCGGAAACCTGTATATCGTCGACACTGCGGCACATGCGATCAAGGTCTACTCGGACACAGGCGTCCTGATCCGGCAGCTCGGGCGGCGTGGAACCGCCCCGGGTGAGTTCAATTTCCCAACCGCACTGTGGCAGAACCGGCCAGGTCAGCTGCTGATCACCGACTCACTTAATTTCCGCGTCCAGCGGCTCGACACCCAGGGGAGGTTTCTTGGCCAGTTCGGTCGACCGGGTGACGCCAGTGGTGACCTGTCACGCCCCAAAGGTATCGCGACAGATCATTCCGGGCATATCTATGTTGTCGATTCGATGTTTCATGCCTTCCAGGTTTTTGATACCGCTGGCGACTTATTATTTATCCTGGGATCGCAAGGCCATGAGACAGGCCAGTTCTGGTTGCCTACCGGTATTTTCATCACACCGGACGACTACATTTATATTTCAGACTCGCACAACCAGCGAGTCCAGGTGTTCCGCTATATCGGGGGTGAGCCATGAAGTTCCTGACATGGACAGGGTTGATCGTCGTGCTGGTTTTGACAAACCAGACGACATACGCGGCAGTGGCCGATACCAGACATAATTTATCCGTCTCCGGGCCGGGCAACATCAGGGCCAGCAGTGAAGACCGGATCTGCATCTTTTGCCATACACCGCACAGCGCCTCGGCTTCCGCACCATTGTGGAACCGGCGTGACCCGGGCAATACTTACATCCCTTATTCCAGCACCACGGCAACCGCCAACCCGGGGCAACCTACCGGCGCATCGATTCTGTGCCTGAGTTGCCACGACGGCACGATTGCACTGGGCGATATACTGAGCCAACCGTCAGATATCATTATGGCCGGCGGCATCACCACCCTGCCTCCTGGTGATACGCAACTGGGAACGGACCTGTCAGACGATCACCCGGTCTCTTTCGACTATACGACCAGCATCTCCAGTCGTGGAGAATACGTAGACCCCACCTCACTGACCGGTACCGTCCGCCTGGATGCCAACGGTCAGATGCAGTGCACCAGCTGTCACGAACCTCACGACAATACCTGGGGGAAATTCCTGGTCAAACCGGCACGTGCGTCAGGTCTGTGCACCACCTGCCACATCAAAAATGGCTGGACACAATCACCACACAACCTGTCCGGTGCCACCTGGAACGGCCAGGCGCCCGACCCATGGCCAGCCACCAGCTGGAACAACGTATCTGATAACGGCTGCCAGAACTGCCACCGCCCACATACAGCAGGAAGCCGTGAGCGCCTGTTGAACTACCGCGTCGAGGAAGATAACTGTAGCGCCTGCCATAATGGCAACGTGGCTGGCAACAATGTCATGTCAGTCTTCAACCAGTTCTCCAGTCACCCGATTGCTGATACTGTCGAAACGCACGACCCCGCCGAACCCAATGTTGTTGCCAACCGCCATGTAGAGTGCGCTGACTGTCACGACCCCCATGCGGCCCGCGCAGGTTCCACGGCTGTCACAGGCCCACTGCTCAATGTGCGCGGCATAGATATTAATGGCATCAATATGGACCCTGTCACCGAAACTCACCAACTGTGTTTCCGCTGTCACGGTGACAGCCAGGGCAAACCCACAGCACCTACACCACGCCAGATCGAGCAGACCAACACACGCCTGGAATTCACCCTCTCCAACCCGTCTTTCCACCCCGTTGCGGGACCCGGTCGAAATCCTGACATTCCCAGTCTGATCTCGCCGCTGACCCCGGCCAGCACCATCGGCTGCACCGACTGCCATAACAGTAACGATGCACCCTCAGCAGGCGGCAGCGGTGTTGAGGGTCCTCACGGTTCGGCGTTTTCCCCGATCCTGGCGCGGCAATACATAACCCTGGACAACACACCGGAAAGTGCCTCCAACTATGCCCTGTGTTACAGCTGTCATGACCGCAATAGCATTCTCGGCGATCAGAGTTTCAGCCTGCACAGGAAACATGTTGCCGGAGAAAGGGCGCCCTGTAATGTCTGCCATGACCCGCACGGTATCAGCGATACCCAGGGGAACAGTGTGAACAACAGCCATCTGATCAACTTTGATACATCGGTGGTATCGCCCAACAGGATGGGGCAGTTGAGCTTTACCGATAACGGCAGCTTTGCAGGCACCTGCAACCTGAGCTGCCACGGACAAAATCATATGAATTTCTCCTACCCCGAGGGTATGGGGGGAGGTGGCGGCATGGGCGGCGGCCGATGACTCCAACTGGCACAGCCTGGATTTTCACAGCACTCATCCTGTGTTCTACCAGCACGATGGTTGCCGGGATGGGGAAAATGGCCGCACCTGCAGTCGATACCAGAGAGGTGCTAACGCAGCCAGACAAAGTGCCGCAATGGCTGAGCCAGGGACGGCTGCGACCGGCACAGATCCCTAACCCACACTGGCGCAACGACGCCTGTACGAGTTGCCACACCGCAACTTCACCGTCACGTAAAAACCCCGCATTGCGGCACAAGGATCCTGGACAACTGTGCAACACCTGCCACGACACTGTTAGTCAGCATGCCTATATTCATCCCTCGGGCAACACACCTGACCCTGATATGTGGAAACGCATGCCCAGCGCCTACAGGCAAGCCATGAAGAACGGAAGAATCGTCTGCACCACCTGCCACGACCTGCCGGCACAGTGCCTGGATGAACGGCGCAGGGAACAGCATGCCAACCCTGCGTTCCTGCGTGGAGCACCGTTTACACACCGCTCCGACCCCTGCTACCTGTGTCACGATGCCAGCGCCTATACGCGCATCAATCCACACGACCAGATCAGCGACAGTGGCCAGATCCGTGAGGCCACCTGCGCCCTGTGTCACACTGATGTTGAAAACCTGCGGACAGCTGCCAGAATAGAGGGTGTGGGCTTTAATATTGAACATGACCTGGCAAGGATGTGCACCGGCTGCCACCCGTGGATACCGCACCCCGGCGGGAAATTTATGTTTTCTGAAACCTTCAAGGACAGAAAGCACCCCGAACACCTGGCTGTGCCACCCAGACGGATGCGTGAACAGATGCAACGCATGGCAGTAAAAAACAACATCATCCTGCCACTCGACCCAACGACCGGGAAAGTTTACTGTGCCACCTGTCACAATCCACACGAACGCGGTTTATTGAAGAACAGTGCTGCAGCAAGTGGCGCCGACTCAGACAATCGCCTGCGAATGAAGAATCTGTGTACCAACTGTCACGATAAATAGTCACGGGTTTGCCGGGCAGTGATTATTGACCCATATCAAGGCACTCTCATTCAGCGGGGTCCAGACTGTGAAACAGGAGCAATCCACAGGGGGCAGAGAATACCAGCATATGGCCCGCTTACTTAACAAACTGGTGTTGGGGTGGCTATTACTGGCCATAGGAGGTTCTTATAGCGCTTCTGCCATAGCTTTCGAAGATGATGAAGCTTGCCTGCTTTGTCACAAGTACCCCAAAATGGGCCGCATGACAGAGGACGGGACCCGGCGATCCTACTATGTCGTGCCTCATGTGTTTGGCTCTACCGTACATCGCAATGTACCCTGCACAGACTGCCATACCTACATAAAGAAACTGCCGCACCGTGAGGTCAAAACCGGTGTAACCTGCGATGCTGAATGTCACTCTATCAAGAATCCCGCCACAGGCAAGAATTTCAGCCACAAGCCGATCGCTGAAAAATACCTGCGCAGCACACACGGACGAAAAAAACTGGCTGAAGGGCCTGATGCCGACAAACCCTACTGTGTCACCTGTCACCAGAACCCGATCTATAACCCGAATGAATCTGAACCGCCCCAGGCTATTATTGCCCGCTGCACCGTCTGCCACGAAGACAGGGACTTTGTTGAAAACTGGTACAAACACACCAGCCGTCGCATAAAGGAGGTTAAACGCTCCTCAAAGGAAATCGTGGCACTGTGCTCTTCCTGCCACGGCGACGAACGACTGGTTGAACGGCATATAAAGGCTGCTGAAGAAGAGGGCCGGGAGCTGGGTAAGAAATACCGTTACGCCGTCGAGTCATACAAGAAGAGCTTCCATGGCAAGACCACACACTACGGGCTCAAACAGGCGCCAAACTGCCTGGACTGCCATGCTGACAGCGACAACTATTATCTCAGCGTTCATTTTATCCGCCCCTCGCGCGACCCGCAGTCACCGGTAAGTCCCGAGCGCAAACTTGAGACCTGCAAGCAATGTCATATCTACGCCAACAAAAACTACGCGGCACTGGATCCTCACCCTACCGACGACCCGAAAGAAAACCCATTTATTTATTACGCAGAAATGGGCTATAACTGGATGGCCTATACCGTGATCGCCTTCCTCCTGTTCATGGCCTTACTGGAAACCATCGGGCGCCGGCGGGACGGTGTGGAGTGGCGCCTGAAGCGCGGATCCTCCTGGTGGCGCCGGTCAAAGCGCGGCCGTGACCGGGTTATTTGATCATGAATCACTGGACAGGATGAATATGTCATGAAACTTTCACCCGAAGCACGCGATGTACTTGAAACCTCGATGCGCATCAACAAGGTGAGTGACAGGGAGCGGGATGAAATCGAGTCCGTCATCCTGTCCATGCCGCAGGATCGCGTCAAACTGTACAAGAATGTTCTCTCCAACCCTATCGGTGACATCCCGCGCTATTCAGTTCATATCAGAATCCAGCACATGCTCACTTTTGTCACTTTTCTTGCCCTGGCTTTCACCGGCCTGCCTATCGCCTTCTTTGATCATTTCTGGGCACAACCACTGAACGCTATCGTCGGCGGCGTAGACATCTCGCGCGTCATTCACCGTACGCTTGCAGCCATTATGATCTTCAGCATGCTGTATCACCTTGCCACAATAACGCTGGGTCCTCTGCAACAAATACTGAAGCGACGCTTTGAATTGCGGCGCACAATTCTTCCACTTATGAAGGACATTCGCGACTTCAAGGACGACATGCTGTATTTTGCCGGCACACGCGATCAACGCCCGGAGATGGACAAATTCATGTATAAACAGAAAATTCATTACTTTGCCGCTGCGTTCGGCAATCTGGTGATGGTTATCTCCGGTTCATCCTTTCTGTTCCCGGAATTCTGGGCTGCCCTTTTACCAGCCAGTGTAGCTGCAAACTTCCAGGAAATGATGCGCCTTTCTCACCCGCACGAGGCTCTGCTTGCCCTGCTGGTGATCGCCTTCTGGCACTGGTACAACGTCCATCTGGCACCGGGCAGGTTCCCCATGCAATGGACATTCCTGACAGGCAAGATAACCCGCGAACACCAGATCGAGGAACATTTCCTCGAATACCTGCGTAATCTTGTTGAGCTGCCCGAGGAAAGGGCCTACCTGATCGGGCAACTTGAGGCACGCGAACTGTTTACGGATATTGAGGATTCTGTTTCCGATCAGGCCGATGTAGTCAGCGAGCAATCTCCGCCATGATGAAACCACTGACAGGCCTGCAAAAGTTTATCGCCTACAGTGCCCTGCTGTTTGTATTTTTCTGGACGCTGTTTGGCCTTTTCGCAATCTGGCTGATACTGACCGAGTACTGAACCATGCATGATATCGGCGCCAATGAAGCTACATACGTTGTATTGACGGTACTGTTCTTTGTACTGTTCGGTATCGCCCTGCTGGTCATTATCGACCACAAGGCAAAAATACCTGGCGCCTTCCACAATGACCCGTTCAGTATATCCGGCTTGCGCCGCGGACACCCGGTCATCAGTTTCCTCACTGCACTTATCCTGGGCGCCATCATTCTTGCACTGCTGTTTGAAATTGCAGTCGCCGGTTTTGAGTTCCTGGGACTCAACAGGGAAAAAGAGCAACCCGAACTGTTACTGGAACTCAATGAGCAGCGCTTCTCGGAACGCATGCGCCATTTCCACAATGAGCCGACCCGGGACCTTGTTACAGCCGGCAAGAAAACGGTATGTTTCTACTGCCACGGTGACTTCCCCCACGCCAAACAACGCATGATAAGAACCCTGCTCAACATGCACACCCAGTTTACCGGTTGTATGACCTGCCATACCGATCCCGACAAGGTGCCTGAGAACCGTTACCGCTTCCGCTGGCTCAACTACTCCGGCATCGACACAAAAGGGCCACCATTCGGCACCCGTCTTAACACGAAAACGGGTTTCCTGATCGATACCGACGACTACTTCTCCAAAATTGTTATCTACGCCACCAGCGGTGAAGACGAGAAACTGCTTGAAATTCCCGAGCTGTTCGGGAAAGGCCAGGAATTCCTGCGCATACGCGAGCAACTCACCGAGCAGGACAAAAATGCGTTGAAAAAACGTTTCCACGCACTGATCATGCCCAAAGGCAGGGCGTGCGCACGCTGCCATACCAGCGAAGAAAAAAGTTACCTGCCATTCAGAAAGCTCGGTTTCTCCGAGCAACGCGTATCTGACCTGACAAATGTCAATATGGTCGGCATCGTTGACAAATACCGCGAGTTTTTTCTCCCGCGATTATTTGACAACACCGGGCCAGAAAAAGAACCTGCCAGGGATTCAATTAACAAACCGTCATCGGACAAAACCGGGGCAGCTCAGTCAAACGGACAAAAATAATGACCACGGTCAACAGGCATCCTTTCCAGGCTGTCTTATTTACTCTCATGTTGTGTGTGCACGCCCTGTCCGGCGCCGCACCATTTCCCACCCGTGCAGTCCAGCCCGTTATGACGCTTGAAGGCGGCAAGGCCGGGCCAATGTCACTACCCAGTGACGTCGCCGTAGATGGCGGCAACATCTATGTCGTAGACGGCGGCAACCACCGTATTATGGTATTTGACACGAAGGGGCGTTTCCGTTTTCAGTTTGGCGCGCCAGGTAAAGGCAAGGGCCAGTTTGACGGACCTGTCGGTATCGCCGCCCGGGACGGGCGCGTGTATGTCGCTGACCGTGGCAACCACCGGTTACAGATATTCGACAACAAGGGCAATTTTATTCAGCACTTCGCTACGGGCAGCAAAGATCTCCCTGTACGCCCCATCGACGTTGCCATGAGTCGTGATAACAAAACCCTCTACGTAACAGGCAACAACAATCACAAACTCATGGCGTACAACCGCAAGGGGAAACTGTTGCGCGAATGGGGCGGAAACGGCAGCAATCAGGGCCAGTTTCGTTATCCGGCAACACTGACCATACTCGATGACAACCGGATTGCAGTTGTCGATGTACTGAACACCCGTGTGCAGCTCTTTGAACCCTCTGGAAAGTTCTCATTCGCTATCGGTGACTGGGGTGTTCTGCCCGGTCAACTGTTTCGACCCAAGGGTGTTACCGTTGACGACAAGGGAAGGCTCTATGTCTCGGACAGTTATATGAACCTGATACAGGTCTTCAGCGACGCCGGTGAATTTCTGTATGTTCTTGCCAGCAAGAACGGTCCGCTGGAATTATCAGCACCTACCGGGGTGGCGCTGGACGGACAAAACAGGCTGTATGTCGTCGAAATGATGAAAAACCGTGTTTCAGTCTTTGCGTTACCCCCATGAGCACCTCAAAACCACAAGCCGGTTCTGTTGTTCTGCTGCTCTGCGCACTGTTGTTTCTGCCCGAAATGTCAGACGCAGCCCCAAGGCTGCCCTCACCAAACCGTGAATGTTCCCTCTGCCACATCATGTGGCTGACCGAATTCAAACGACAGGACGTGACTCCGCTTGTCCCCTATGAACCAAGGCCCGTAGTGGAAACCGGACGCCAGGATGTTGTAAGCACAGAACGCATGTGCCTGTCCTGTCACGACGGCTTCGTGCTCGACTCACGCTTTCTCTGGAAAGACAGGCAACACGCTCACCCGGTGGGCAAAAAACCATCCGCTGCCATCAAAATTCCTGCCATCGACGGTGAGAATCTTTTCCCCCTCAATGACGATGGCAAGCTGTATTGCGGCACCTGCCACACGGCTCACGGCGTCGACTGGGATTCAACAGAATCTCCCATTTTCATGCGCAACCCGAGCCGGGACGGAAAGTTCTGCCAGTCCTGCCATAAAGACAAGGCGCAGGGTACCGCCGCAGGTTTTCACCCGATCAACAAACCACTTGACACCCGCCCGGCACTCTTCGACACCAGCCACGCAAAACTCAGCACAAAAGGTGAAATCATCTGCCAGAGCTGCCATACACCTCATGGGGCGCCGGCGGAAAAAATGCTGGTCGTTCGAAATGATCGTTCACAGTTGTGCGGCAGCTGCCATAGCGACCGAGCCGCGCAAGACCTGGCTGATGCGGCCCGGCTTCATACCCACCCCGTAAACCTTGTTCCCCGGCAGGCAAAAGTTCCCACAGCGCTCAGGAAGCAGGGCGCGCGGCTGGGACCGGGTGGCTCTGTTATTTGCGAGAGCTGCCACAAACCACACGAAGCTGTGACCAACACACGGTTGCTGGTCGCGGATAACCTCGATTCATCACTGTGTACCAGCTGCCACACCAGACAGAAACGTGTTGAAGGCGGCAAGCACGACATGCGCCTGATCAAGGCGGCCGGTAGCGGAAAGTCCGGAAAATCCACAACAGGTGGCGGTGCCTGCATTGCCTGTCACCTGCCGCACCAGGGAAAGGGTCCGAAAATGTGGGCGCGTGACCCGGGCTCCAGCCGCGATGCCATGGCAGCACTGTGCATGAGTTGCCACGATAAAGCGGGGCTGGCACAAAAGCACCAGGTTGGCCGTTACACCCATCCCGTAGGTGTTGAAATTGGACAGCGGGTGGAACTGCCGACCTACGACCGTAATGGGGTAAAGTCGGTTAATACCGGCACAGGACGGGTGACCTGCGCGAGCTGCCATGACCCGCACCAGTGGGATCCTGATCATCCTGCGAAAATCGCCAAACCCGGATCAGAAAGTACTTCGCGAAACAGCTTCCTGCGCAAACCCAACGCCCCGGATTCCGCACTGTGCAAAACCTGCCACAAGGACAAGTGGGCAGTGAAAGGCAGTGAGCACGATATGGCAAAAATGGCCCCTGAAGCACGCAATGCACACAACCAGACTGCGGCACAATCCGGACTGTGTGGCAGCTGCCACCAGGTACACAACGGCAAGGGGCCGCGGATGTGGGCGCGGATCTTGCCCGGCCGGACCAGCCCGTCGGCCGCACCCTGTCTCAGTTGTCACAATCCGGACGGGATAGCCAGGAATAAACTCATCGGTGATCACAGCCACCCGCTGGATGTTCCGATCACTGATCTTGGTATTCGTGCAACATTGGATAAGTGGACCAGTGAACTGGCTGTTCTGGCCGGGGTTAAACCGCTACAACCACTGCCCCTGTTCGACCGGCTTGGCCGGAATACCGGGCGGGACGGGATGGTCAGCTGCGGCAGTTGTCATGATCCACATCGCTGGTCGCCGGATACAGATAAAGTCGAGTTTGATATTGAAGGTGATTCCAGCAACAGTTTCCTGCGCATCAGCGAGCAGGGTAACGGCGAGCTGTGCATCAATTGCCACGTCGGCAAATCCAGCGTGTCTTTATCCAAACACGGGCTCAAACAACTTTCGCCAGATAAAAAGGAAACAGGCGACACCCGCAACGGTGTATGCAGCAACTGTCACCAGCCACACAACAGCAAGGGAACTTTCCTGTGGGCCAGAGATGACGGATCCGGGCATAGCGCAGGTGAAAAACGTTGTTCCAGCTGCCACCGCGACGATGGCCTCGCCAAAGACAAGCAAACGGGCCGTTATAGCCACCCGCTGGGGATCAAGGTGGCGAATACCGAACACCCGGAACATCTTCCGCTATACACAGCAGAAGGCAAAAGCACAAAAAACGGAGGCCACATTGACTGCGGCAGTTGCCACGACCCTCACCAGTGGCAGCCAGGCAAGCTCATGAGCGAAAGCGACATGACCCCGGACAGCGAAGGTGATGCAGGCAACAGTTTCCTGCGCGTCTCGGCCACCCGCGGCGAACTGTGTGTTGAATGCCATCATAATAAACGCCAGGTAATCGCCACTGACCACGACCTTGCCCTGACTGCACCCGAAGCCACCAATGACCATAGCCAGACTGTCAGTGAATCCGGGCTGTGCGGTCCCTGCCACAGCATACACAACGCTACATCGCCAATGCGCCTGTGGGCCAGACCTCTGGGCGAGGCCAACAACCCCGCAGAGCAAACCTGCAGGAGCTGCCATGCTGACAAAGCCATTGCACAGGCCAAAGTACCACCCTATTTCCTGCACCCCGACAAGGTCAGCGTCTGGTCAGAACAACTGCGCAAAGGCCTTCGCCCGGGTAAAAGCACCGCGTTACCGGTACTTGACCGTGAAGGACATCCCGCACTGACCGGTGTCATCAGCTGTACAAGTTGCCACGACCCACACCAGTGGCAGGCAGATCTGGCCCGGCCCGGCCCGGGCAAAAATACCGAAGGCGATGCCACCACCAGCTTCCTTCGCCTGTCCGGCAGCGCTTCATTCCTGTGCGCCGATTGTCACGGACTGGACTCGATCTTCCGCTATAAATACTTCCACGCCGAAAAAGCACACCGGAAACACCCGCTATTCCGTTGATCCGGAACACGTTACCTCGATGGACAACCGTGCCCCGCTACAAGCGGGCAACCTGCCCCTAAAGAAATCTCCTGCAAGCTCGATAACCTGAACAGTTTTGTGACAAAAGCAAACCAGCCGAAAGGCTGGGACGCAAAGTTACCTGCCTGTGGCCAACGGCTATGGCAGAGGGACTACCGGAGAAACAGCATGAACAGGTTTTATCGCCTGACACGCATACTCATCACAGCGTGTCTGACCACCTTATTACCAGGCATCACTCATCCCGTATATGCAGGCAGCTTCTCAGATGCCTTCAGGGAATTCGTGTTGGGGCCGGAAGCCAGTGCCGCAACCATTCCGACCGTGCAATTACCCACCAACAGCCAGTCAGGCACCTGCATGCAATGCCACAACGGTAGTAACGGACCACAGGTCAACATGAAACACGCCGGGACATCCATGCAGTTCCGCGGGAACCTCAGCGTCGATCACCCGATCGGCATGGATTATAAGCAATACGCATACAGATATCCTGACACCTACGTTGCGCCTGGACAAATAGACAAACGGATGGTCTTTGAGAGCGGAAAGGTTACCTGCGTCACATGCCATGAAATTAAAACTGAAACTGCGACCGTGCCTGGCGTAACACAGGCCATGCAATACCCCATGTACTGTAATGCCAAATCCAGCTATACCACCGGCCAAAATCGTACCCGACTTTGCATGAGTTGCCATAGCATGTAACCTGGTAAGCTCATCTTGAATGCAGTAGCCCGGAAGGGTAAACACCATCATAATTGGCTGAACCACCCCAATCCTTGTTTCGATACAAGGCGTTTGTACTTTTCAGGCGGGTACAAAAAAGGGCGGCCCGGGCCGCCCTTTTTCTGTTCACTGACAGGGCGCTAATCAGTTAACGCGCACGTCCAGTTCACCGGACTCATAACGCGCAACCATACCTTCCAGACTGATCGGCTTGATCCTGGAAGCGTGGCCGGCACACCCGAAGGCCTCGTAACGCGCCTTGCAGATGTCCTTCATGGCCGCAGTAGAAGCCTTGAGGAATTTGCGCGGATCGAAGTTGGATTTGTTTTCCGCCAGATGTTTGCGGATTGCACCGGTGGACGCCATACGCAGGTCGGTATCAATATTGACCTTGCGCACGCCGTGCTTGATGCCCTCGCAGATTTCTTCAACCGGCACCCCATAGGTCTCGCCCATGTCGCCGCCGAAGTCGTTGATGATCTTCAGCCATTCCTGCGGTACGGAAGACGAACCGTGCATCACCAGGTGCGTGTTGGGCAGACGCGCATGGATCTCCTTGATGCGGTTGATGGCCAGGATGTCACCGGTCGGCGGACGGGTGAACTTGTAGGCGCCGTGGCTGGTGCCGATAGCGATAGCCAATGCATCAACACCGGTTTCCTTGACGAAGCTCGCGGCCTCTTCCGGATCGGTCAGCAACTGGTCCATGGACAGCTTGCCTTCGGCGCCGTGACCGTCTTCCTCACCCATTTCACCGGTTTCCAGTGACCCCAGGCAACCCAGCTCACCTTCAACGGATACGCCGCCGGCGTGCGCCATTTCCACCACCTTGCGGGTCACGTCAACGTTATATTCAAAAGTAGACGGGGTTTTCATGTCGGCCATCAGTGAACCGTCCATCATCACGGAAGAGAAACCGGACTGGATGGAACGCAGGCAAACGGCAGGCTCGGAACCATGATCCTGGTGCATGACGATCGGGATGTGCGGGTACATTTCGGTTGCCGCGGTAATCAGGTGACGCAGGAAGGGTTCGCCCGCATAGGAACGCGCGCCTGCGGAACCCTGCATGATAACGGGGCTGTCAGCTTCATCGGCAGCCTGCATGATGGCATGCACCTGTTCCATGTTGTTCACGTTGAAAGCCGGCATACCGAAATCATTTTCAGCAGCATAGTCGAGTAGTTGTCGCAGGGATATCAAGGCCATGACGGACTCCTTGGAGTTTTTAATTGAGTGATGTTGTACGTTTGATTGCAGGTGCCCGGGCGTACATCATTCTGCATTGATGACATGTTCGCCCACGCGAATTATCTTCATGGCATTTGTGCCACCGAGAACACCCATCAGATCACCCTTGGTGATAATGACGAGGTCCCCGTCGCGCACCGCACCCCGCCGCATCAGTTCGTCGATCGCTTCGCGATTGACCTGTGCATGATCGGAGGTCGTGACGTCAAAGCTGACGGGGTAAACGCCGCGATACAGGGTTACCTTTCTACGCGTCTCGACATGACGCGTCAAGGCGTAGATCGGGATACCGGAGCTGATGCGCGACATCCATAAAGGCGTTGCGCCAGACTCGGTCAGCGCGGCAATGGCCTTAACTCCGGTGTGGTTTGCGGTGTACATGGCAGCCTTGGCAATTGCCTCGTCGATCGCCCTGAAGTGTGTAGCGGTACGCCGTTCCGCGGCACTGTCCATGCGCTGGGTTTCTGCACCGCGGCAGATACGGTCCATGGCCTCAATGACCTTGGCGACGTGCTTGCCGGTTGCCGTTTCTGCCGACAGCATGACAGCGTCGGTACCGTCGATAACCGCATTTGCCACGTCAAAAACCTCGGCCCGCGTAGGGATAGGATTTTCGATCATGGACTGCATCATCTGTGTTGCGGTAATCACAACGCGATCCATGCTGCGGGCAATGCGGATGATCCGTTTCTGAACGGCGGGAAGTTCGGCATCACCGATTTCCACACCCAGGTCCCCGCGCGCGATCATCACAACGTCGGTCGCCTCGATGATTTCTTCCAGCGCATTCATGGCTTCGGCGCGTTCGATCTTGGCAACAACGCCACCGTGACCGCCGGCCTTGCGCAGCAGATCACGCGCTTCGTGGATATCGCTGGCATGGCGCGGGAAGGATACCGCGATATAGTCAGCGCGCATTTCCGCCGCCACCTTGATGTCGGCACGATCCTTGTCGGTAATCGCCTGTGCAGACAAACCGCCGCCCTGGCGATTGATCCCCTTGTTATTGGACAAGGTACCGCCAACCACAACACGCGTGTCGATTTCAGTACCTTTGACTTCCTCGACCCACAGTACCACTGCACCGTCATCGAGCAGCAATGTGTCGCCACGATTGACGTCTTCGACCAGCGCCTTGTAGGCTATGCCGACGCGTTCGACGGTGCCGTCGTTTGCACCAAGCGCCGCATCAAGAATAAACCGCTCACCTTCCTTGAGTTCGACCTTGCCCTCCTTGAAGCGGTCGATGCGGATCTTCGGCCCCTGCAGATCGACAAACACGCCGACCTGTCGGCCGTGCGCGCGGGCGCGGTTACGAACCGCCTCGGCACGCTGCATGTGCTCTTCCGGCGAGCCATGCGAAAAATTCAGTCGAACAACGTCCACGCCGGCCTGGATCATATCATCCAGCACCTTGGGGTCGTCGGTCGATGGACCGAGTGTTGCGACTATCTTTGTTCTACGTTGCATATTGGGCTACTTGTGTCCCTGGGTGTTGCGCCGTTAACTGCGGGCGCGTTCTTCCAGCATGGCGACAGCCGGCAGGGTCTTGCCTTCGAGGTATTCAAGGAAAGCGCCACCGGCGGTAGAAATGTAGGAAACCTTGTCGTAAATATCGTACTTCTGGATCGCGGCGATGGTGTCGCCACCGCCGGCCAGACTGAAGCCTTTGGAGTTGGCGATTGCCATGGCGATTGTTTTGGTGCCTTCACCGAACTGGTCGAATTCGAACACGCCGACCGGGCCATTCCAGACGATGGTACCGGCCTTCTCGATAATATCCGCCAGCTCCTGCGCAGATTTCGGGCCGATGTCGAAGATCATGTCATCGTCCTCAACCTTATCTGCGTCCTTGACCACAGCCGGTTCATTTTCGTCAAACTTCTTGCCGCATACCACATCGACGGCAATCGGAATGTTGGCGCCGCGCGCTTTCATTTTTTCGATGAGTGCTTTGGCGGTATCCACCAGGTCATTCTCGCAAAGCGATTTACCTACGTTGCAACCGACAGCCTTGAGGAAGGTATTGGCAATACCGCCACCCACCACCAGCTGATCGACCTTTTCCGACAGGGCTTCCAGCACGGTCAGCTTGGTCGATACCTTGGAACCGCCAACAATAGCCACCATCGGACGCGCCGGGTTGGCCAGCGCCTTGGCCAGACTGTCCAGCTCGCTGGCCAGCAGAAGACCTGCGCAGGCAACTGGCGCGAACTTGCCAACGCCATGGGTTGAAGCCTGGGCGCGGTGCGCAGTACCAAAAGCATCCATCACAAATACGTCGCACAGGGCGGCATATTTCCTTGCCAGCGTTTCGTCGTCTTTTTTCTCGCCAACATTGAAACGGACATTTTCCAGCAGCACCACTTCACCTTCCGCAACATCAAAGCCGCCTTCGAGGTAATCCTTGACCAGGCGCACGTCCTTGCCGAGCTTTTCGGACAGGCTGGCGGCGATCGGTGCCATGGAGTTTTCCTCATCGGGTTCACCCTCTTCCGGGCGGCCGCGGTGAGACATCACCATGACTTTGGCACCGGCTTTAACACAATGCTCGATCGTTGGCATGGATGCGGTAATACGCGCATCGGAGGTTACCTTGCCGTCCTTGACAGGAACATTAAGATCAGCGCGGATCAGTACGCGCTTGCCGGCAAGATCAAGATCGGTCAGCTTGATAAAAGACATCGTGTAACTCCTGACTATTTTTTTGAAAAACCCTTTGCCAAACACGATCGGCGCTTGGCAAACAGCTTTTATCTTCCGTGCTAAAAACGTTGATCTCGCAAAGATGCGAAGAGCGCAAAGAGAAAGCTTTTCTCTGCGTACTCCGCGCCTCTGCGAGAGCCCCGTTTAAAATTCGGACCTGTTACAGCCTAGTTAGCCGCAACGTGCTCAACAAAACGCAGCATGTTGCAGGTGTAACCGTACTCGTTGTCGTACCAGGAAACGACCTTGACGAAAGTACCGTCCAGCGCGATACCGGCTTCGGAATCGAAGATGGAGGACTTGCCACAACCCCGGAAGTCAGTGGAAACCACTTTCTCATCGGTGTAGCCCAGCGTCTTGCTCATGTCGCCGCTTTCAGAGGCGGCTTTCATGGCGGCGCAGATATCCTCGTAGGAAGCGTCTTTCTCCAGTTCGACGGTCAGGTCAACCACGGATACGTCAGAGGTCGGCACGCGGAACGCCATACCGGTCAGCTTGCCATTCAGCTCCGGCAACACCACGCCCACAGCCTTGGCGGCACCGGTGGAAGACGGAATGATGTTTTCCAGGATACCGCGACCGCCGCGCCAGTCTTTCATGGACGGGCCGTCAACAGTCTTCTGGGTCGCGGTTGCCGCGTGAACGGTGGTCATCAGGCCGCGCTTGATGCCCCACTTGTCGTGCAGCACCTTGGCAACCGGCGCCAGGCAGTTGGTGGTACAGGAGGCAGCGGAAACAATGGCCTGACCGGCATAGGTGTCGTGGTTCACGCCGTATACGAACATCGGCGTGCCATCCTTGGAAGGCGCGCTCTGCACAACCTTTTTGGCGCCGGCGTCGATGTGCTTCTGGCAGGTTTCTTCGGTGAGGAAGAAGCCGGTGCACTCGATAACCAGGTCGGCGCCGATGTCACCCCACTTGAGGTCGGATGGGTCACGCTCGGCCGTCAGGCGGATGGTCTTGCCATTTACCACCAGGTTATTGCCATCGACAGAAATGTCGCCGTCGAAGTTGCCGTGTACGGAATCGTACTTGAGCATGTAGGCCAGGTAGTCCGCATCCAGCAGATCGTTGATACCGACCACTTCGATGTCGCTGAAGTCCTTGGCGATTGCGCGGAATGCCATACGACCGATACGGCCGAAACCATTAATACCGACTTTGATTGTCATAGTTATCTCTCCGTAATTCTCTTGGTGTTAACTGCAATAAAAAATTCAACATTCCTGTCAAAACCTACAGCACGTCTTCCACGGCCTTGACCACGTTCTCCGTGGTAAAGCCGAAGTGCCTGAACAGGTCGCCGGCCGGCGCGGACTCGCCGAAGGTATTGATACCAATCACCTTGCCGTCCAGGCCCACGTACTTGATCCAGCCGTCGGTCACGCCAGCTTCCACCGCCACACGCGCCTTCACGGCAGACGGCAGCACAGACTCGCGGTAGTCGTCGTCCTGGGCATCGAAGACATTGGTGGATGGCATGGAGACCACGCGGATCTTCTTGCCGCCGAGCTGCTCGGCAGCCTGCATGGCGAGATCCACTTCGGAACCGGTGGCGATGATGATCGCGTCCGGCGTACCGTCGCAGTCCTTGAGAATATAACCACCCTTTTCGATGGCGGCGATCTGCTCGGCGCTGCGGTTCTGGTGGGCCAGGTTCTGGCGCGAAAAGATCAGGCAGCTGGGGCCATCCTTGTGTTCGATGGCGGCCTTCCAGCACACCGCAGACTCAACTGCGTCACAGGGACGCCATACCTGCATGTTCGGGATCATGCGCAGCGTGGCGGTTTGCTCAACCGGCTGGTGGGTCGGGCCGTCTTCACCCAGGCCGATGGAATCGTGAGTATAGACAAAGATGCTCTGGATCTTCATCAGCGCCGCCATGCGCAGGGCATTACGGGCGTACTCGGAAAACATCAGGAAGGTGGCGCCATAAGGGATGAAGCCGCCGTGCAATGACGCGCCGTTCATGATGGCGGACATGCCGAACTCGCGCACACCATAGTAGATGTAGTTGCCGTCCGACACGGTGTTGCTGATGCCTTTTGAGCCGGACCAGATGGTCAGGTTTGAACCTGCCAGGTCGGCGGAACCGCCCAGGAATTCCGGCAGTAACGGACCGAAGCCGTTGAGTGCGTTCTGTGAAGCTTTACGCGAGGCAATGGACTCGGCCTTTTCGTTGACTTCATTGATGAACTTCGCAGCGCCTTCCGCCCAGTTGGCCGGCAGGTCACCCGCCATGCGGCGTTCGAATTCGGCTGCAAGCTCAGGATAGGCAGCCTTGTAGGCGGCAAACTTTTCGTTCCATTCCGCTTCTGCCGCGGCACCCTTGTCCTTTGCATTCCAGCCAGCATAGATGTCGTCAGGAATCTCGAACGGAGGATGGTTCCAGCCGAGGTTTTCACGGGTCGCCTTGATTTCATCATCACCCAGCGGTGCACCGTGGCAATCGTGGCTGCCACACAGGTTTGGCGCGCCGTAACCGATAACGGTTCTGGTGCAGATCAGCGTGGGCTTGTCATTGACCGACTTGGCTTCGCGAATGGCCTTGTCGACAGCTTCGGCGTTGTGGCCGTCGACGTCGCGGATAACGTGCCAGCCGTAGGCTTCGAAACGCCTCGGGGTATCATCACTGAACCAGCCTTCGACGTGACCGTCGATGGAGATACCGTTGTCATCCCAGAAAGCAATCAGCTTGCCCAGGCCCAGCGTACCGGCCAGTGAACAGGCTTCATGGGAGATACCTTCCATCATGCAACCATCACCCATGAACACAAAGGTGTTGTGATTGACAATGTGGTGGCCGTCACGGTTGAACTGTCCGGCCATGACCTTTTCAGCAATCGCCATACCGACACCGTTGGTGATGCCCTGGCCCAGTGGACCGGTGGTGGTCTCGACACCCGGCGCATAACCGTATTCCGGGTGCCCCGGGGTCTTTGAATGCAACTGACGGAAGTTCTTCAGGTCATCGATCGACAGATCGTAACCGGTCAGGTGCAGCAATGAATAGATCAGCATGGAGCCGTGACCGTTGGACAGGATAAACCGGTCGCGGTCGACCCACTTGGGGTTGTTGGGGTTATGGTGCATGTGGTCGTTCCACAGCACTTCGGCGATGTCCGCCATGCCCATGGGCGCACCGGGGTGGCCGGATTTGGCTTTTTGTACCGCGTCCATGCTCAAGGCACGAATCGCATTCGCTAGTTCTTTACGCGAGGCCATCGCTGTCTCCTGTTTCTGTGTCTTTAAAACCGGTAGCTGCCTGAATTGAAAAGCAGCGAAGCCGCCACACCCGCACGGGTGAGACCGCTTGTGAATGTATTCTCTGCAAAGCCGGAACGCTGTGCCTGACCGCGTTCCCGACATCGCCCCCGACGCGTGGCGCAACCTGCTGCGCTTCAGCCCTCTGGCCGGATCGGATCGAGCGCGACATTCTCCAACAGATGGGATGCCGGGGCAACTGTTGATTTGCCTATGCGACGATTTATTGACGTCCGCACCCGCCTGACGCAAAGCCTGCCTTATGAAGGTATAAATTTTACTCGTGAACTATTGTCAGCCGCCGCCATCTTTCCATTTGATGGAACAACCCATGCTCGGTATCTGCTCCTGCGGCCCCTTGCCGGTCCGGGCTACCTGCGCCATGGCCTCAAACAGATCACGGCGGGCATCCGCTGGCGCGGCTTCCTTGCGACTGGCATCGAGGCGCCCCCGGTACTGGAGTTCAAGGTCAGCGTTGTAGCCAAAGAAATCCGGCGTACAAACCGCACCGTAGGCCCGGGCGACGTCCTGGGTTTCATCTATAAGGTAGGGGTAGGGGAAATTTTCCCGCTCGGCGATGGCCTTCATGTTTTCGAACGAATCCTCGGCGTACTCGGCGGGGTCGTTGGACATGATGGCAACACTGTTAACACCCAGATCCCTGAGTTCACGCGTATCGCGCACCAGGCGGTCGAGGATGGCTTTCACGTAAGGGCAGTGGTTGCAGATGAACATCACCAGCAGACCTTTCTCACCCTTGCACTGATCCAGCGTCCAGATCCTGCCGTCTACGCCGGGCAAGGCGAAATCTATTGCCGGGGCACCAAAATCGCATACGGGCGTTTGTAATGAGACCATCCTGTGCTGCTCCTGAAAATTTTTGGGGCGCAAAGTGTAACCTGACCCGCCACCCTGCTCGCAAGCTACTCTGCATCGCCTGACTTGTCGGAACTTCTGACACTGGATTTTCGCCTGCCAGGGGCCGGATAATATACATAAAATCCTTTACTATCAATTAATTGATTTCCAACGCCGTGTTTCAACACTCCGCCATATGTGACGGAATTGTTAACAGACCGGTACCCTGACCTTATACCCGGTCACGCCTTAGCCACTGAAAATCATAAAAAAATATTTTCCAGCACGATTCTTGCAGAATTTAAACAACGCGGCACCGCGAAGAACGGCAGGCTAACAACATTTCCGTGCCGTATAAAAAAAACTGGACCAGATTCCGGGGCGACAAGCTTGCAGGTTTAACGGATTTGGCGTTGCAATTCTGGAGGAGAAAGCAATGAGAGCAAGCAGAATTTTGCTGGTTGGTTTATGGGGTTTGCTGGGATTCACAAGCTCTGCAAATGCAGCGCTGCTGGGTACAGTGTGTACATTCGCGGGCGGTTGCGGACCGGATTTCGCCGTTATTGGTGCAAACGCCAGCTACACATACAATGGATCAACCGGGACGCTTTCGATCAACGGGACAACAGGCAACGCTTCATTCCTGCCCGGCCAGCTTGAACCCTGGCCCGATGCAAGCGAAGTCACCGGCGCACTGGCGGGAAAAGACCCCGACGTTTCCATTAACGTACTGAGCGCCACAGACTCCGGCAACGACAATTTCTTGCTGACTATGACGGTTGACGCCGCAGGCAACCTGATCAATGGCGCCATGACCATGAATGGCAAGGTCACACAGTTTTTCAGCAGTCTGAACAACACCAATCCGGCCTTTCAAACCGCCGGCCTCTACACTGCGACTTCGACAAATGGCACCCTCCTGGATGGTGCGCTCATCTCCGGCAGCAGCATTACATCGATGGGATTTAACGCTTCTACCATCGACTTCTATGCATCACTCGATCCCTCCAGTGTCCTTTCAATTGCGGGCTTTGGCAATATCGCCTCGGGCATCATCGGACTAAGCGGCATCACGTCAGGCTCAGGTAATATTGAGTGGACTACCGACTGGACAGCTACTGCAACACTGGATGTCGTTGTCCCACTGCCTGCTGCACTCTGGCTGTTCCTGTCAGGTATAGCCGTGCTGTTTTCAGCATCAAAATCGAAATTCACGAGATCCAGCGCCTGAACACAGCAAGCCTGGATCGTCTACATAAGTAAAATAACAGGGAGAACCGGAGATGCCGTTCAAAAAGACCGCTCTGATTACCGCAATAGCACTACCTTTACTGTCGAGCGTTGCGTCCGCGGCACTACTGGGCGTGACACCTGGGGAACCGATTTTTAACTACAATTCCGGTGGTACGACTACGTTTGATTCAACCACCGGCACACTGAGCGTCAACGCCACGCCTCTGGATTACACCCAGACGGGTGGCACGCCACTAACAATCTTCCCGCTTGCCACGGCGCCGGCTGTCACGCTCAACGTGTCACTGGACAACAACTGTAACCTGGTAGGCGGCGACCCCGGAGGCGATGATCTCGCCGTCACCGGAGACATCGACCTGAACCAGGACTTTGTACCTGAATACTCCGGCACGCTGCTGACCGGCGAAATTGTCGCTATTGGCATTGACCCGGCCAGCACGGCTACAGGCGCCAACCTGGATGCGCGGTTTGCAATAACAGGCGGAGCACTGGTGACTGCGGGTGATTACACCGTAGGCGCCGAAATTGGCATGACGCTCCTTGTTGAAAACAATAACTTTACCGGAAGCTGTAGCGCAAACTGGAATGGTGGCGCCAAAGGACAGATCGGCGCTATAGCACCCGTCGTACCCCCGGTAGCCATGTGTTTTGACGTCAAGAAAGTCAAGATCCGGGACGGCAAGAAGCACTACCGTCACATGGGTTCATACGGCATCTCAAGGTCCAAGATCAAGGCCAGCCTGTCAGCCGGTTGTCCCGCCGGTTTTGACCCGACCCAGTCACTGATTTCGCTGTCCATGGACGGTGAAACGTTTGATTTCCCGATCGGATCTTTCAGCAAGGTGGGCAACAAGAACAAGTATCGCGCATGGGTTGCGGGTTCACCAAGCCTGGATGCAACACTCGATTGCAACAAGGGCCGGTTCAACTTCAGCGCTTCCAAGGCCGACACCAGCCAGATCGATAACAGTGACGGCGTTGATATCTCGCTGGTACTGGGTGATTCCAGCGCCAGCAAGAATATCCTGCTCCAGGCAACCGGTCACCAGCACTGGTACAGGGGACAAAACAATGTTCTCTATTACCACAACGATGCTGCGCTGGATTGCTCTGCGGTAGCCGAGGAAGACGAATCGGATATACACGAACTGAAGATTCGTCACCGCGCATCCGGCAGAATCCACACGTTCAAACGCGCAAAGGGTGGCTATGGTGCAAGTTGCCTGGTGAATGACTCGATCTCGGGACAGTTTGCCGCCTTTGACACATCCAGAACGACGACCCTGACGTGTGGCGATGGCGATGCCAACTTTGAAGTGGTCGGCATCGAACATAGCTCTGCCAACAAGTCATGTACCCTGCTCGATGAAGCAGAGGAAGATGATGATGTAGAAGATAACCAGTACAACTGACGAATTGTCCGGCTTGAACCTGAAGGCCCGCTATTGCGGGCCTTTTTCTTTTTCCGCGATAATCGAATCATGAAACCCGACAAATTTCTGGTTAGCGGTCTCGCCATAGCCGGGCTTGCACTGGTCTTCGGCTACTTCGGGTTCACTGAAGATGACACAACTGCTCACATTGCCCGGGGTACCGGGCTTGACGAACAAACCAACATCATTGTTCTCAAAAAAACACTCTCCCCGGGCACATCAACCGACGCGCCGCAATCAAACCAGGAAATTGCTGAAGACACCTTGCCCGACGCGGTTAACCCGGCGTTTGCCGATGAGCCTCGCATCCAGAGAGCCTGGGTGCAACGTGGGCAGGACATGGTGCTCAAAAACCACCCTGAGGCCGATGCCGCCAGCTTCAGGCACACCTTCTTTCACCGCGGATTCAACAACCGAGCTGTGACCTGCGGTGAGGTTCAGTTTCTCGCGAATGATGAAATACTGCATGAATACCAACGCTTTATCTATGTCGGCAGACAGTCGAGTTACCTGGAAAACGATATCCCGAATTTTGACCTGCTATGGGATAAACTGTGCAGCCAAACCTACAACTGACAACCCAACCCTTTACATTAATTGTTGCCGCACGACACGATTAGCTCTACAATCCGGGTTGAGCGCTGATTTGAAATCAGATTGCGGGCGCTATACAAATACGGCTAAAGCGAGGAAAAACAAGAATTTCCAGAACCCGCTTGAGCTGACGCCAGGCGGGTTTTTTGTTTTCAGGAGATAAATATAATGAGCGAACACCTTTTTACCTCTGAATCGGTTTCCGAAGGTCACCCGGACAAGATGTCCGACCAGGTGTCGGATGCTGTTCTCGATGCCATTCTTGCCGAAGATCCCCATGCACGCGTGGCCTGCGAGACACTCTTCAAAACAGGCATGGTCATGATCGCCGGCGAAATTACCACCACCGCCAGGCCCGATTATGAACACATCATGCGCGACACCATCAAGTCTATCGGCTACACCAGTTCAGAGATGGGCTTCGACTACGAGACCTGTGCCGTCATGACGGCTATCGGTGTCCAGTCGCCGGATATCAACCAGGGTGTGGATCGGTCGAAGCCGGAGGACCAGGGCGCGGGCGACCAGGGCCTGATGTTCGGCTACGCCACCAATGAAACCGATGTGCTGATGCCGGCACCGATCACCTACGCACACCGCCTGGTACAGCGCCAGGCGGAAATGCGCCGCCGGGGCGTGCTGTCATGGCTGCGACCGGACGCCAAAAGCCAGGTGACCTTCCGTTACAGGAATAATAAGCCGGTGGCTATCGATGCAGTCGTGCTGTCCACCCAGCATGCACCGGAAATCGACCACAGGGAACTGGAAGAGGCCGTGATGGAACACATCATCAGGCCCGTGCTGCCAAGTGAATGGTTGATGGCCGATACGCAGTACCACATCAACCCCACCGGCGCCTTTGTGATCGGTGGTCCAATGGGCGATGCCGGCCTGACCGGGCGCAAGATCATTGTCGATACCTATGGTGGCGCAGCACGTCACGGCGGCGGGGCTTTCTCCGGCAAGGATCCGTCCAAGGTGGATCGCTCAGCCGCCTATGCCGGTCGCTATGTCGCCAAGAATATCGTCGCGGCCGGACTGGCGGATCGCTGTGAAATCCAGGTGTCCTACGCCATTGGTGTGGCAGACCCGACCTCGATCATGGTCGAGACTTTCGGCACCGGCAAGATCAGCGATGAACGCATTACCGAGCTGGTACGCGAGCACTTTGACCTGCGGCCCTATGGCATTCTGAAAATGCTCGACCTGCTCAACACAGACAGGATCAAGTACCGGAAAACAGCCGCCTACGGACACTTTGGTCGCGAGCAGGAAGGCTTTACCTGGGAAAATACCGACAAGGCGGAAATCCTGCGGGCTGACGCGAGAATCTAGTGCTCCCCGGCGCTTTACCCCTTGGCCTGACGTTATGAATTGGCGATAATCGCAGACTTTCAAATTCGGCTGTGTTCCCCGAGGGGCGCTGCAGCGGGCGATGCCCGCCAGGCTCGGGGAAACCAGCATCTCAAAACAACGGCGCTCGACCTTAAGCAACCTTTAAGGGAGATGCATCATGAACGCTGTTCTCGATTCCACTGACGATTATAAAGTTGCCGACATTTCGCTGGCCGACTGGGGCCGCAAGGAAATCCGCATTGCGGAAGTCGAAATGCCCGGCCTGATGGCACTGCGCGAGGAGTTTGGCGCACAGAAACCGCTCAAGGGCGCGCGTATTACCGGCAGCCTGCACATGACCATCCAGACCGCCGTGCTGATTGAAACACTGGTCGAGCTCGGCGCCGACGTGCGCTGGGCCTCGTGCAACATTTACTCCACCCAGGATCAGGCCGCCGCTGCGGTCGCAGCAGCGGGTGTGCCGGTATTCGCCTGGAAAGGCGAGACCATCGAGGAATACTGGTGGTGCACCGAACAGGCCCTGAACTGGCCCGACGGACAGATGCCCAACATGATCCTCGACGATGGCGGCGACGCCACCCTGCTGGTCCACAAGGGCGTGGAATTCGAAAAGGCCGGCGCTGTGCCGGAACCCATGGCCGACGACAACGAGGAATGGAAAGCCATTCTCGACGTGCTGCGACGCAACCTGGAAAACAACCCGGGCATGTGGCGGAAAATGGCTGACAGCATCAAGGGCGTCACCGAAGAAACCACCACCGGTGTTCACCGCCTGTACCAGATGCAGGAAACCGGCGATCTGCTGTTCCCCGCCATGAACGTCAACGACTCGGTGACCAAGTCCAAGTTCGACAACCTGTACGGTTGCCGAGAGTCATTGATCGACGGCATCAAGCGCGCCACCGACGTAATGATTGCCGGCAAGATCTGTGTCGTACTCGGTTACGGCGACGTCGGCAAGGGTTGTGCGCAAGCCTACCGTGGCATGGGCGCGACGGTGCTGGTGACGGAAATTGATCCGATCTGCGCCCTGCAGGCGGCCATGGAAGGTTATCGCGTGGTCACCATGGAAGAAGCTGCCGGCATCGGTGACATTTTTGTCACCACCACAGGCAACATGAGTGTGATCACCCACGACCACATGGCGGCCATGAAGAATGAAGCCATCGTCTGCAACATCGGTCATTTCGATTCGGAAATCGATATTGCCTCCCTGGAAAAATACCAGTGGGAAGAAATCAAGCCACAGGTCGATCACGTCATCTTCCCGGACGGCAAGAAGATCATCATTCTTGCCAGGGGGCGCCTGGTCAACCTGGGCTGTGCGACCGGTCACCCGAGTTTCGTGATGTCAGCCTCTTTCACCAACCAGGTGATGGCGCAGATGGAACTGTTCAGCAATGGTTCAAGCTACAAAAACGAAGTCTTTGTATTGCCGAAACACCTGGATGAAAAGGTCGCGCGTCTGCACCTGAAGAAGATCGGTGCACAGTTGACTGAACTGACGCCAGAACAGGCGGAATACCTGGGGATTCCGGTAGAAGGTCCGTACAAACCAAACCACTATCGTTACTGATTCGAGCGGTAACTGAGTTGTGCCGGGGGACGAATTCCCCCGGCACTGACCGGAGTCATTGATACTCATGGAATCACAAAAAAAATACCCTCGCGTTTACAGTTTCGAGTTTTTCCCGCCCAAAACCGATGAAGGTGCAGCAAAGCTGCGGGTAACACGCGATGAACTGGCAAAACTCAAACCACGGTTCTTTTCTGTCACATTTGGCGCCGGCGGTTCAACCCGGGAACGTACGTTCGATACCGTCCGGGAAATACAACAGGATTCAGGCATCGAGGCGGCGCCTCACCTGTCATGCGTAGGCTCCACGAAAGAAAGTATTCGTGACATCCTGAACAGGTACCGGAAAGAAAATATCCGCCACATTGTCGCGTTACGCGGTGATCTTCCGTCCGGCATGGGGCAGCCGGGGGAATTCCGCTATGCGAACGAACTGGTTGAATTTATTCGCGCGGAAACCGGCGACCATTTCCACATTGAAGTCGCGGCCTACCCGGAATTCCATCCCCAGGCACCCAACGCGCTGGCTGATATCGACAACTTCAAACGCAAGGTCGAGGCGGGCGCCGACAGCGCCATTACGCAATATTTTTATAATGCGGACGCCTATTTCAGCTTTGTCGATCTTTGCGAAAAACGCGGCCTGGACATTCCCGTTGTACCGGGCATCATGCCCATCACCAACTATACGCAACTGGCGCGTTTCTCCGACATGTGCGGTGCGGAAATTCCGCGCTGGATCCGCAAACGCCTGGAAGCCTGTGGTGATGACAGCAAGGCCATTCGCGCCTTCGGCACAGAAGTCGTCACGAATATGTGCCGTCAGTTACTGGACGCCGGTGCGCCCGGACTGCATTTCTACACCATGAACCGGGCCGAACCGTCGCGCCTCATCTGGGAACAGCTCGGCCTCGACTGAGCGGGGCCGGGGTGCAACACTGCACCATTCAACTGTACCCGGGAAGCCGATATCCATGACCTCGAAAACAAACCTCAACGCTGAGCTTGCCGCACGCGACCTGTCAGTCATCTGGCATCCCTGCACGCAGATGAAGGACCACGAATGGCTGCCGATGATCCCGATCCGGCGCGGCGAAGGCGTATGGCTGGAAGACTTTGAAGGTAACCGTTACCTGGATGCCATCAGTTCCTGGTGGGTCAACCTGTTCGGGCACTGCAACCCGTATATTAACGCGGCGCTGACCGATCAACTCAATACGCTGGAACACACGATCCTGGCAGGCTTTACCCATACCGCTGCAGTTGAACTTGCTGAAAAGCTGGTATCACTCACACCTGCGGGACTGGATCGCTGCTTTTTCGCCGACAATGGTTCATCGGCCGTCGAAGTCGCGCTGAAGATGAGCTTCCATTACTGGCTCAACCAGGGACAGCCCGGCAAGACAAAATTCATCACGCTGGAAAACAGCTACCACGGTGAAACGCTCGGTGCACTCGCCGTGGGTAATGTGCAGCTGTACCGGGATACCTACGGCCCGTTATTGATGGAAACCCTTCGCGTGCAGTCACCCGACTGCTACCTGCGCGAGGAGGGGGAAACCTGTGCCGACTACAGCCGCCGCGCTTTCGCACACATGGAACGCGCACTCGAACGCCACGCGGGAGAAGTCTGCGCGGTCATTGTCGAGCCACTGGTGCAATGCGCCGGCTCCATGCGCATGTATGACCCGGTTTACCTGGAGCTGCTGCGAGAGGCCTGTGACCGTCACAATGTTCACCTGATCGCCGATGAAGTCGCCGTCGGATTTGGCCGTACCGGTACCCTGTTCGCCTGCGAACAGGCCGGCATCAGCCCGGACTTCATCTGCCTGTCCAAGGGACTGACCGGCGGCTACCTGCCCCTGTCGGCCGTGTTGACGCGTGAATCCGTCTACCAGGCCTTCTATGACGACTACGAAAAACTGTCAGCCTTCCTGCATTCTCACAGCTACACCGGCAATGCACTGGCCTGCCGCGCAGCCCTGGCTACACTGGAAATCTTCTCGAAAGACCCGGTCATTACACAGAATCGCGAACTTGCGGCTTATATGGGACAGGCCACGGCACATTTCCGCGAACACCCCCATGTCGCGGAAGTCCGTCAGACCGGCATGATACTGGCGATCGAACTGGTGAAGGACAAAAAAACCCGGCAACCCTACGCCTGGCAGGAACGACGAGGACTGAAAGTCTACCGGCACGGCCTGGAAAACGGCGTACTGCTGCGGCCACTGGGTAATGTTGTGTATTTCATGCCGCCATACATCATCAGCAGGGATGAGATCGACAAGATGGTCAAGGTGGCCTGGGAAGGCATACAAAAGGCCGTTGCAGATTAATGCGCCTGTCACGCTTTTACGTTGACCAGCCGCTGACTGAAGGCGCCGGCATCCTGCTGGATGAACGCAACAGCCACTATCTGCTGCGTGTACTGCGCCTGAAACCGGGGGACACGCTGGTCATGTTTAACGGCGACGGCTATGAATACACCGCCCGGCTGGACCAGGCCACAAAAAAGCAGGCCAGGGTACGGCTGGATCGGAAAGTTTCGCCACATCGCGAATCCCCGCTGCACATCGAACTGGGGCAAGGCATCTCACGCGGGGAACGTATGGATTTTGTGCTGCAGAAATCCGTGGAACTTGGCGTAAATTGTATTGCGCCGCTGTGGACACAACGGTCACAGGTACGGCTGGATGAAAAACGGCGGGAGAAACGCCTGGCACACTGGCGAGGTGTCGTACGTTCAGCCTGCGAACAGTCGGGACGGGTTCATATCCCTGAACTGCAGACACCGGCCACGCTCGATAGCTGGCTGGAAAAACCGGCTGACGGAACGGGTCTCGTGCTATCACCCCATGCCGGCACGACACTGAAAGACCTGCCACCAACAAACCGCGTCCGGGTATTGATTGGCCCGGAAGGTGGACTGAAACAGGAAGAAATACGTCTGGCCGAGACAATGGGTTTTCAACCGGTTTGCCTCGGGCCGAGAATACTGCGTACTGAAACGGCAGCGCTGGCAGCGCTGGCTGCGCTGCAAATGCTGTGGGGCGACCTCTCAGCTCAGGCCTCGGATAGCTGAGCAGATACGCCTTTCCACACTTCGGCAACCACGGTCTGGACCACTTCCAGGTTGGGAATCAGCGCCTGCTCACTACCGATCTGCACACAGTCCGCCACCGTATCGGGCAGGTTATTGGCCGCCATCAGCGACGGTCCGAGCGCATCTTCATCCGCACTGAACAGCCGCGGTATACCTGCCGTCACTATGGCATAGAACGCAATATCCGAATCTGCCTGCACAGAGTTGAGGATGGAAATACGCGCTCCCCGCCCACCCTGCGGCAAACTGAAACCACACAGGCGCTCCATGGAAATGAGCGGCAATGCCTTGTCACGCCAGTGCAGACCGCCCAGCAGCCAGTCGGGGCCTGACTGGATCATGTCCAGTGGCTGGTAATTAATAACTTCTGCCACAGCTACGTTTGGCAGCAACAGGTTCACACCTTCCAGTGGCACCCACAGGCTTCGTACCGATTCAACGACTGCATTCATGATCTACCACTCCCTGTCAAAATTCAGTTTATGCCAGCCTGGGCAAGCTGGCAGCGCAGTGCCAGTTGCTCGGCCAGTTGTTCCGGAGTTCCGCTGAACTCGACCCGGCAGGATCGTCCAGCCGCATCCGGAAGATTTGAAATCGTGCAACTGTCCGCGCTTTGTGTCCATACAAAACCGCCGTATCCGGACACTGCCGAACAACCACGCGAACCATCTTCGCCCAGGCCGCTGAACAGGATAACCCCGCAACGCGCCCCACACCCTGCCGCAACACTTTCCAGCAGCGAATCGATATCCGGCTGGTAGACCGTGTCCCACGCCCGGTCCAGTCGTGTCGCACGGCGCTGTTTGTCGAGCTCAACCCTGCGTTCGGCGGGGACCATCCACACCTGTCCGGCTTCCAGCACCTGTTCATCACCCAGCAGGGCAACTGGCCAGCGGCTGCAACGGTCAAGCTGCTCGGCAAGCAGGTCCTGGAACGATTCCGAGATGTGCTGTGCCACAAGCAGGACGAGAGGGAGATCGGGTGGCAGTGCTTTCAGAAACCGTGCCAGCGCAACAGGACCGCCAATCGATCCACCCAGCACAACCACCCACGGGGCGGAAACATCGGCAGCTGCGCCTGTATTCTCAACCACCCTGAGATCCGGGCGATTGTTATCTGTATCGTCGAGCCGGGCATGCGGAAGGGCCCGGCGCGCCAGCGTTTGTAATTTACCAATCAGGCGCCGGTTCCAGATTTCACCCTGGCCTATACCACCGTGATTCAGTAATACCGGAACCGGGGACTGTTGCAATACGCCGCGGACTTTCGCCCTGTCAACCTGTTCACCATCCATGCCGACCAGCAGCACTTCCGCACCGTTCCAGATGACCGGCAGTGGCAGTTCAAGAATGCCATCGAGAACCACTTCCAGCCCTTCTTCTTCGAGCAAGGCGCGAAAACCACTCCGCTCGCGCTCGGCCGCCAGCACAGCGACGCGCAGAACATCCTGTGGTAAATCGTCCATCCGAAGTCTATTCCTCGAGCAGTTCCGTTATATTGTCCAGCAAATCACTTTCCTGGAATGGCTTGCCCAGGTAGCGATTGACGCCGATCTGCATCGCACGCTGGCGATGCTTGTCACCGGTACGCGATGTAATCATGATAATCGGAATATGTCGCAAGCGCGGCTCGTTACGAATGTGCGTCGCGAGTTCGAAACCGTCCATGCGCGGCATCTCGATATCGAGCAGCATTATATCAGGGATATTTTCCTGAAGCCTGGAGACCGCATCAACGCCATCCTTGGCCGAGATAACATTCATATCGTGTCGCTCCAGCAATCGGGTGGTGACCTTACGCACAGTAATCGAGTCATCCACGACCATGACCGTCAACCCTTCACGCGCTTCCGGCTGTTGCATCATTTCCTGAACCTGGTCCAGCATACCGGATGCGTAGCCGCTACCGCGCAGCATGGCGACCATATCCAGGATCATCACGACCCGCCCGTCGCCAAGAATGGTCGCACCGGATACACCGCGTACCGTGCTGATCTGCGGGCCAACCGATTTAACAACGATTTCGCGGCTGCCCAGCAGGTTTTCAACGTGGAAAGCCACACCGTGATCGCCGGAACGGGCCAGTAACACCGGCAAACGTTTCTGCCCACCATCAAGATAGGGCCTGCCAGTACCCAGCACGCTGCCGAGGTGGCGCACTTCATACTCGTAGCCACCGTATTCAAAACGGGAATCCGGGTCATCGTAGTAGCCCTTGAGGTCTTCACGGCGCAGGCGCACGATACCTTCCACACTCGAAAGCGGAACCGCATAGGTGTCTTCACCAACCTCGATGAGCAACGCCTGGTTAAGTGCCAGGGTAAACGGCAGGCGCACCGTGAAGGTTGTACCTTCTCCCGGCACAGAATCAATATGCAGCGAACCGCCCAGTTGTTTGACTTCGCTGTTCACCACATCCATACCAACACCACGGCCTGACACCTGTGTCACCTTGTCTGCTGTACTAAAGCCGGTCTCAAGAATAAACTGGAGCACTTCGTTATCGCTCAGCACGGCATTTTCGTCCATCAGACCGCGTTCGACAGCCTTGCGGCGAATGGCATCAAGGCTTATGCCTGCGCCATCATCGGTTATCTTCAGCACAACATCGGAAGATTCACGCTCGAAGGTAATACGTATGGTACCGGCTTCGGGCTTGCCGGCCTTGCGGCGCTGTTCAGGTGTTTCAATGCCGTGGGATATGGCATTGCGCAGCATATGCTCGATCGGTGCAACAATCCGGTCTACCACCGTGCGGTCCATTTCTCCTTCGGCACCGGACAGCTCAAGCTCGGCCTGTTTGCCCAGCTCCTGACAGGTCTGGCGAACAATACGGCGCATCCGCGGCGCCAGACCGAGGAAAGGCACCATGCGGGTGCGCATCAGACCTTCCTGCAATTCTGTGTTGACGCGTGACTGCTGCAACAGCAGGGTTTCCGATTCACGGGTAATATTTTCAAGCAGACCCTGCAAACTGCCAAGGTCACTGCAGCTTTCCACCAATGAACGCGAAAGCTGCTGCATATGGGAATAACGGTCCATTTCCAGCGGGTCAAACTCTTCAGCACCACTGTTTTCCTCCGCTTCGCGCTCGTAGCGGAACAACACCTGTGCTTCGGTCTCGATCTCGAGCTTGCGCAATTGCTCACGCACACGCGCAACGGTCTGGTCCAGCTCAACCAGGTTAAACCGATAGGCGCCGACCTGCTGTTCAAGGCGTGAACGGTAGATACTGACTTCACCGGCATAATTCACCAGGCTGTCCAGCAGCGATGCCTTGACACGAACGAGTTCCTGGCTGGAGCGGGTCTGCGTCCTTCGTTCTTCCGTCTCGCCGTCTTTTTCCACAACCACCGGCTGTGCAGCAGCCTCGGTTTTTTCCGGCTGACGGGTACGCGTGGCAAGCTCACGGCCTTCACGAAGTGCTTCGAGATCGGCGATAAGCTCCGGGCTTTCCTCGATTGCCCTGTTTGCCGCAACATTGGCAACCATGTGAGTCAACGCATCATGCACATTCTGCAACACGGAAAACATCGGGGTACTGGCCTCGACGTCACCCGCGGCCACCTTCTCTACCAGTGATTCCACGGCGTGGGCCAGGTCTCCGATCGCGGTGATATCCGCCATTCTGGAGCCGCCTTTCAGGGTATGCAGCTCGCGCTGGAACTCGGCCATCAACTCGTGATTGCCAGCATCATCCTTCCAGTTCTGTAATGTTTCTTCACTGTGCTCGAGAATGTCCGTCGCTTCCTCAAGGAAGACTTCAAGCAGCTCGGGGTCTATTTCCGCATACAGGCTGTCGGCTGTGGCGACTTCAGCGGGTGATTCCCCTGCTTCAGCGGCTGGCGGCGCAGAATCCTCTGCTTCGGGTTCAACCGCAACTTCATCAGCATCATGACCGGACATCACCTGTTCACGTAACGCCTGAAGCTCTTCAATCAACGCATCCTGGGCGCTCATCGGCCTGTGGCCCCGGACCTCGTCAAGCAGGCTTACCAGTGCATCCTGGGCCCGCTGAACACCTTCGAGGGCCTTTTCATCGGCGACCCCGTCACAGTCGTTGACAGCGATAATCAGTGATTCAACCGCATGCGCCAGATCACCCACGACCCCGAGTTGCGCCATGCGCGCACCACCTTTTACAGTGTGCAATGCACGTTGCAGCTCGGCCAGCGCCTCACGATCCGTACCATCGGTACGCCAGCGATGCAGCGCTGCATCGCTGGTCTCCAGATTCTCATCACTTTCTTCAAGGAAAATTTCCAGCAATTCAGGATCGATACCGGCATACAGTTGATCGTCAGCCTCGCTTTCGCGGACATCTTCAACATACGGCTCGGGGATTTCTTCTGAATATGCAAATTCATCCGCAACCACCGGTGCAGATTCACATAACGCCTGAATCCGTGCCAGCAATTCATCAAAACCTTGCGGCGCACGGTGTTCGCCCGGGAGCACATCAAGCATATCCTGAATCTGGCTTACACTTTCCTGGAGCGCAACACAGCCTTCTTCGGGCATACCGGTACCGGCCATAGCCAGCCGCTTGGTATATCTTTCCAGCTCGCCGGCAAGGTCGGCGATCGGGTTACTGCCGGCCATATGCGCACTGCCGTGCAGGGTATGCAGCGCACGGGTCAATGTGTCGTCTATGGCGGGTTCTCCATTGTCCACCCGACCAAGATACTGACGTATCACTTCCAGGTGCCCGCGTGATTCCGAATTAAAGATCTCGTACAGCATCGGGTCCATCACACTGTCGACTAACAGGCTGTCATCAGCCGCCGCCAGGTCATCCACCGCTTCAATCTCTTCTGATGCTGACTCCGACTGCATGGATTCAGCTTCTGTAGCCGGGGGTTCAGCCTCGACTTCAGCAGCGGGAGCATCTTCCTGTACGGGCGACATATCGGGAGCTGAAGGAAGTGCTTCGCGCTTACTGATGGCGTCTGCACACGCCATCAACCAGGCAACGGGTTGCGTAACGGGTGTGCCGTTCTTCACCTGGCCGACAAGCTCGACCAGTGCATCAAGCACACGTTCGAGAATATCCGTCATGGGCTCACTGACTTCAACAGTTCCATCAATGACCCGGTTCAGCATATTTTCGTAGGCCCAGGCGAATTCACCGATCCGCATGGCCCCCACCAGGCGGCCACTGCCCTTCAATGTATGAAATGAGCGCCGCACTGTCTCCAGCGCATCGCTGTCTTCATTGTTTCCAATCCACCGGGGCAACAGGGTGGCCAGGCTTTCGATCTCTTCCTCGGCTTCCTCAATGAAAATCTCGAGGATTTCCTCATCGATTTCTTCACCAATAATTGCCAAACCGTCATCTTCTTCCACAACCCATCCAGTCGTCGTATCGACATGTCCTTCAGCGGAAGCCTCTTCACTGACTGGCTGATCCAGTACAATCTCCGTCTCATCCAGATCCGCAATGGCTTCAGCTGCCGGCTCTTCCTCAACGACGATCGACAGTTCAACCTCATCGGCAGCCTCGACCTCACTCACCTCTTCAGCAAGTTCGTCCTTGACCACACCTGAAATCTCATCGATGTCAGAATCGAACGGCGCCAGTACATCTTCACACGCAGCCACTTCTTCAGCCTGCACATCCGGTTGTTCTGAATCATCTTCCTGAACGGGATAGCCCAGTGTTTCGATGCCCTTTTCCGCAACGTTCATGGCCGAGTTGCCGTACATCCGGCGCTCGCGGCGACTTTCGAGATAGTACTCAAGACCACAGATGGCATCCGCCAGCGAGTCGAGCTCGTTTTCCGGTGTTTCCACATCACCTGGAATCAGCTTGTCTTCGATATACCTGGCCGCAGCGTCAATAATAGAAGCTGCCCGCGTCTCTTCTAGCAGCAACAGGCCACCCTTGACCTGGTTAAACCACTGGGGCACCTGATCTATCCCGGCAGCTTCGTCATCACCCCGGGTACAGGCGACTATTGCCTCCTTGGCACGCGCAAGGTCCGCTATCGCTTCCTGGAGCACGACATCCATGACCTGATTGAATTCAGACTTTGCCAGATGCTCATCGATACTGTCTGCCGGTGTTGCGACAGAACGTCCTGAACCCATGGAATCGACAGATGACTCAACAAACAACAATGTACTGGCTACGTCCATCAACAGGGTATCCGACGGCACGTCACCTGCCTGCACGCACTCACCAAGCTCATTCACTCTTGAAACAACGGCTGCACGCGCCTCCCCCAGACTCAGCATGCCAAGCGTGTCGGCAAGCGACCCCAGTGTCTGCACCATTGTCTGCAGGGTTTCGCTATCTTCACAGCCATTGCGCAATGCAATATCCAGCTGATCCTTGAGCCTCGTCAATTCTTCCTTCACCGCAACAGCAACCGTGGCAAACAGGTCGGCGTTCTGACCGGCCAGGCTTTCTCTGGCAGCGGCCATTTCCTCTTCACCAGGCAACAGCTCCTGCAACCTGTAGGTCGACTGGATAGCTGCAATCCGCTCACCACCGCCTCTGGACTGCGCCGCATAGAACAGCAGGTTCTTGTACAGGTCCGCAGCAGGCTCCTGTGCAAGCTTCTGCTCACCATGATCCACCAGACGCTTGATCTGGCGGTCGACCTGCCCCATTAACCGTTTTACCGCCACGCTCCCATCGAGCGCGCCTGACCGGATCGCATCGGCAACGCCCGCCGCAACCCACCATAGGCGCGCCACAGGCGCCGCGCCACAAACACCGTGCAGCGTATCAAGCACGCCGGACAATGCCTCCAGTGACTTCTGCTCATTCCCGGCGCCGCGGAACCAGCCAAGCAAGCCAATCTGGAAACGGTGACGCAACTCACGCACATCCGCAGCAAGATCCCCATCGACGCTATAGGCCGACACACTGTCGGGCAGCGCCGCATCGAGATCCGGCGAAAACATGACATTTTCAGAAAGCAGGTTTGCTCCACGCACTGCACGCAAATCGTTGAGTACGGGCAGCAACACCAGTGGAATGTCCTGACAACCCGCTATCAGGCGGTCGAGGTAATCGGGTAGTTGTAAAATCGCCCGCATAAGGACATCACATGCCTCGTCCTGCAGGGCAACACTGCCATCGGCTATGGCTTTTGCAACCTGCTCCATTTCTTCCGCGAGCAGCGCAGCGCCATATAATTCGACCATCTGCAGGGTGCCGTACACCTGGTGGAGATGGGCAGCGAGGAATCCGGGTTGAGCCGTGTCCGACGTATCTTCAACGTATGCTTCGAGAGACTGGCGCGCTTCCTTAAGCGTTTCATCCAGTTCGTTCTTAACCCACGTCAGTGTACTGAAGTCGATTACCTGATTCATTTTAGTTCCTTCCATCCTGCACCAAGTGCTTTTAGTCCGTGCGGCGATACGCAAGCGTATCCTGGTAACGCACTTTCTCCATATGTGGATGTTGCCAATTCAGCAATTCCCCCGGCCCCAGCACCAGCACACCGCCCGGCCTGAGAAACTCCGACAGACTGTTAACAATCTCCAGCCGTCGTTGCCGATCGTAATAAATCAACAGGTTCTGGCAAAACACAAGATCCATGTCGGTCATCGGGGCACATTCAACATCCCGCAGGTTGATCTGCGCAAAGCAAACACGCTTCTGCAATTGCCCCGCCATTCCAAACCGGCCCTGTGTTACCGGTGTACAATACTTTTCGCGGTAAGCGTCGGGAATATCCTTCAGCCTTCTTTCCGGGTAGCATCCCTGTCTCGCCTGTCGCAACGAGGGCAGACTGATATCCGTCCCGGTTACACTATACTGCGCCTTTTTATCCAGTCCCGAGCAGAAGTTGTCGATTAACATGGCCAGGCTGTATGCCTCTTCGCCCGTCGAGCAGGCAACACTCCAGGCATGGAACGCGTTACTGCTGCACATGACATCCGGAACAACCACTTCCTCGATCAGTCGCATCGACGATGCGTGACGAAAGAAGCAGGTCTCGTGAACCGTCAGCTGGTCGACCAGCAATGACCATTCCCTGGCCTGCCGTACAGGTGATGAAAGAAGTCGGTAATACTCACCAAGATCTTCACACCCTGTCTCCCGCATCCTGGCCCTGAGACCGCTCGCCAGAAATGACTTTCGCTCCGGAGCAATAAACAATCCCGCACGCCCCTCAAGCAATTCCGCCCACCTGGCAAACTGCCGGTCATCAATGTGCAGTGAACGCCCGGCAGAATGCCGGGCTGCATATCCTGCACCGGATTGTCCAGCGAAATCAGACACGGGCTTCCCGATACCTCTGCGTTATTCCGGCAACTTGAAGCCGGCGACCGTGCCACCCATTTCCTCGGCAAGTTTGGCAAGATTACCGATAGAGGCCGCTGTCTCGTTCGTGCCGGCAGAGGTCTGCGTGGTAATTTCCTGGATAACATGCATGGTTTCGGAGATATTGGCTGCCGCCTTGGACTGCTGACGGGCAGACGCACTGATGTTCTGGATCAAGCTGGAAAGGTCATCAGACACATTCATGATCTGCTCCAGAGCTTCGCCGGATTCCTCAGCCAGTCGCGCGCCATTCACCACACCCGCGGTACTCTGTTCCATCGAGATAACCGCTTCGTTGGTATCGGTCTGGATGGTTTTAACCAGTGCTTCAATCTGCTTGGTCGCGTTACCTGAACGTTCAGCGAGACGCTGGACTTCATCAGCAACCACCGCGAAACCACGACCTGCCTCACCGGCCATGGCTGCCTGAATCGCCGCATTCAATGCCAGGATGTTGGTCTGTTCCGCGATGTCATTGATCAGCTCAACGATATCGCCGATTTCCTGCGAGCTTTCCCCCAGACGCTTGATGCGTTTCGATGTTTCCTGGATGTTCTCACGGATGCGATCCATACCTTCAATATTACGACGAACTGTTTCACCACCCTTGCGTGCGTATTCAACCGATTTCACCGCCATCTGTTCGGTATCTTCCGCATTACGGGACACCTCATCGATAGACACCGCCATTTCGTTGATAGCCGTTGTGGCGGTAGTGATTTCTTCAGCCTGGTGGTTACTGGCTTCAGTCAGATGCTGCGCAGTCTCCTGCGTCTGCTTGGCAGCTGACGACACCTGGCCGGAGGTCTCGTTAATGGTGGTTACCATGTCACGCAGTGCATCGATAGTGTAGTTCACGGAGTCTGCGATAGCCCCTGTGAAATCCTCGGTCACCGTGGCGTAGGTCGTCAGGTCACCATCAGCCAGATTACCCATTTCATCGAGCAGTCGAAGGATGGCTTTCTGGTTATTCTCGTTCTCTTTCTCTGCGTATTTGCGACGCGCTTCCTGGTCACGATACACCTGCATGCCCAGAAGGAACAGAACCAGCAGTCCGACGGCACCAAAGATATACGCCATCTCGGGCTGGATCGGGCGCAGGTCTGCTGCCAGTGAGTAGGCATTCTGCAGTCGCAGGGCGCCTGCAAACAGATCATCGGACTGGGAGGCGATACTCCTCGCTGCAGCCTGTATCTCGAGCAGATCTTCGGACATGTCCAGCAGTTCCTCGACGTAGTCCGATACAATGGTAAACAGCATGGAGGTCTCAAACAGCTTGGTCTGAACATCTTCGTTCCTGACCATCTTCATGACGTCGTTACCACGCACCATGCCATCAAGCACCTGGCCATAAGCCTCGACATCTTCCGAGAAGCGTTCGATTGCCGTCTCCACACCTTCACCACTGAGTGCGTGGTTGATGTTATTGGCGATACGCTGACTGAGCATCAACTGGCGGGTTGCCACGTTAATGGTCTCGCGACTTGCCTTGCTGTCCATCAGGATGGCAACGATCTCTTCATCATAGGCCTGCAGTTTCGGCATGATCTCGTTGATGACCTGGCTGGCCTCGGACACAACAGCGACACTTTCCTTGCCGCCGAGCACGAAGTCTACGCTTTCACGGAACTTCGACCAGGATTCCTTCATCGAATCCAGGTCATCCCTGATGACTTCACCACTCGGTGGAAGCCCGGTCACAACATTACCGTTTTCCTGATAGCCAAGAATCTGTTCAAAGCGATCACGATACTTGGTCAGCTGGTCGAATGCAGGCTCTACACCCGAAGAAGCCTCCAGCGCATACTTTGCAATCTGCTGCGAAAGCACCTGCTGTTCACTGGTGTACCCGATATATTCCTTGTCATAGTTAGCCTGGGTGCCAACGTACCAGAATACGCTGACCATGGCGCCCAATGACAACAGCAGCGCTGCAATCAGATACATTGTCCTTTTGTGTGAGCCCACCTTGGCGTGGGATTGTTTCGCTGTACTCATGCTTCGTCTCCTGACCTAATCAGCTGATCGTCTTCCCCAATTGGATTACTACAAAACCGGAACCTGTTCATGCCGCTATACCGCGGCCTGTAAAAATTGTGGCGTTTCCGCCAGTCTGTACATACTGAAAACACCCCAGTGTTCGGCACCTGCCCGGAACCCGTGCGTCAGATACGCATGGATCTTTTCATCATCACCCGGTAACTCATCACAGCGCTGCTCTTCCCGGAAATGGCGAAGACCCAGCACGGCATCAACAACAAGCCCCGAGTAAACACCGTTGTGATTAACAACAAGGATACGGCTTCGCCGGTTCAATGCTGCCGGCCTGTCGTGAAGGTAGCCCTGCAAATCCATAATCGGCATCAGATTGCCGCGGATATTTGCGATCCCGCAGACCCATGCCCTGGTGCGCGGCACTTTTGAAAGCGAAGGTGGCGTCAGTATTTCCGCCACCTCTCCAAGAGGCGCAACCAGGTTGAGCTTTCCAAGACGGAAACCGATTCCGATCCATTCATCGTCACCCTCTTCCTGCTGAGGCAAACCGTGTGCATGGCGCAGGCAACATCTTTCCAGATGTGCCAGGCACTGCAGCGGTGTGTCGAAATCCTGTGCAGACATATCCCTGCTCCTCAGGCAGCCGCCAGAATCGCGTTGATCTTTTCCATCAGGGTCTTTTCCGAGACCGGCTTGGTCAGGAAATCCTTCGCGCCCTGGCGCAGGCCCCATACGCGGTCAGTTTCCTGGTCCTTGGTGGTCACGATAATGACCGGGATATCGGCTGTGTCAGCGCCCTTGGTCAGCTGCCGTGTAGCCTGGAAACCGTTCAGCCCCGGCATCACGACATCCATCAGGATGAGATCCGGTTTCAGCTCCCTGGCGCGCTCGATACCCTCAGTACCGTTCTCGGCCGTTTCAATTTCAAAACCGTTTTTCTCCAGCATTCCTTTAAGAATGTGAGCTTCGGTCGGTGAGTCATCTACAATCAGAATTTGTGCCATCTCTTTCTTCCCCTAGGGTTGGTTACTGCTCCACAACGGGTGCGCCAAACACCGGCGCTATCGCGGGAGACGCTCCGTCATGTCGTTACGTGTTCGCGGATCGCTCCCAGTAATTCATCTTTGGTAAACGGTTTGGTCAGGTACTGGTCGGAACCGACAATCCGGCCGCGTGCACGGTCAAACAGCCCGTCCTTGCTCGATAACATGATGACCGGGGTATTCCGGAACACCTGGTTGTTCTTGATCAGGGCGCAGGTCTGGTAGCCATCCAGCCGTGGCATCATGATGTCGACAAAAATAATGCCTGGCTTTTCGTCAGCAATCTTGGCCAGCGCCTCGAAACCGTCGGTGGCTGTTACCACCTCGCAGCCGGCCTTTTTAAGCAGCGTTTCGGCCGTTCGGCGAATCGTCTTCGAATCGTCGATGACCATAACCTTAAGACCCGCAAAACCATCATCGGCAGTTGTGCCTTCGCCGGTCTCTTCTGTTTCGTTTACCGTTTCCATATTTTCTGCTTCTATCGGATCCATAACTGTTTCCATACGACTCCCGCCTGCGTTCTGTTCCTCGCCCGGTTCCTGAATCTGCGCTTCCACTGGTGGTGTGCAGCAGACTTCAAGCACCCGTTTTGCCGATAAAATTACGATACAATCGCGGCTACTGGCATCTATCGTCCGTTGCCAAGTAAACTTTACAAACCTGAATTCGTTCACAATCTGAGCGATTGACCCGATCGCAGCAGGAACCCCGATGACGATACGACTGGGCATCGTGATGGACCCGATCCAGTCCATCAAAGCCTATAAAGACAGCAGCTTCGCGATGTTACTGGCCGCACAGCGCCGTGGCTGGCAACTCTTCTATATGGAGCAATCCGACCTGTTCCAGCACGACGGTGAAGTTTCCGCCAGCCTGCGCTCACTGCGGGTTTTTGACCGCGAGCATGACGGGTTTGAGCTGTCCGAAGCCCGGGATCTACCCCTCAGCAGCCTGGATGTGGTGCTGATGCGCAAGGATCCACCGCTGGATATGGAATTCCTGTACACCACCCACCTGCTTGAACTTGCCGCCAAAAGGGGGCTTCTTGTGGTGAATCGCGCCGATTCTCTGAGAAATTGCAACGAGAAGCTGTTCACCGGCTGGTTTCCCCAGTGCTGTGCGCCCAGCCTGGTCAGCCGCGATCCTGCCCGCCTGCGCGGTTTTCTCAATGAACACGGTGACATCATCCTCAAGCCTCTCGACGCCATGGGCGGCACATCGATTTTCCGTGTCACGCGTGATGACCCCAACATCAGCGTCATCCTGGAAACCTTGACCGAACTTGGCCAGCGCACCGCCATGGCACAGAAATTCATCCCCGAAATCAGCGCCGGCGACAAACGCATCCTGATGATCGATGGCGAACCCGTCCCCTGGGCGCTGGCGCGCATCCCGGCCAAAGGCGAGACCCGCGGCAACCTTGCAGCCGGCGGCCGTGGTGAAGGTGCAGCACTGAGTGAACGCGACCGCTGGATTTGTGACCAGGTAGGCCCGGAGCTGCGCCGGCGCGGACTGATGTTTGTCGGCCTCGATGTCATTGGCGACTACCTGACAGAAATCAACGTCACCAGTCCGACCTGTATTCGCGAACTGGACAGGCTCTATGGGCTGGATATCGCCTCGGATCTGATGGACGTCATCGAAAACCGGCTTGCTGCCCGCCATTGACGACACGCATTGCATTTCTGCTGGGACTGACGCTGCTGCTGACAAGTGCCTGTCAGCCCCGGCAGGCAACCGTCTATCAACAACAACTGTTTGCCTTCGGCACACTGATCGACATCATCACCCAGGGTGCTGACGCCGCACGCTCGCGCAGTGCCGTGCAGGCCGTGGACGCGATGTACCAGCAACAACACCGTGACTGGCACGCCTGGCAGCGCGGCGCGCTTGATGACCTGAACCACGCTATTGCTGCCGGCGACCCCTGGCAAACCGATCCCTCCATTGTGCAACTGATCCGTATGGGACAAACCTTCGAACGCCTGAGTGATGGCCTGTTCAACCCGGCAATTGGTGAACTGCTGGCGCTGTGGGGTTTTCAGCAGGATGCACCGCCCGAAGGTCCGCCCCCTTCAGCCCGGAAGATAAATGCGTGGCTGTCGCACAAGCCCTCAAGCCTGCAGCTTGTGATTGAAGGGAACACCGTCAGCAGCAGCAACCCACATGTTCGACTGGATTTTGGCGGATTTGCCAAAGGCTATTCCGTCGGCAAGGCCGTTGAGCTGCTGGAGGCGCGCGGCATCCGCAACCTTATCGTCAATGCCGGCGGCGATCTCTGCCTGCGCGGCAGCCGGGGTGGCAAACCCTGGCGTATCGGTATCCGCCACCCACGACAGCAGGGCACAATCGCCACCCTGCTCCTGCAGGGTGCCAGCTGCATCTTCACTTCCGGCGATTACGAGCGCTATTTCACCTACCAGGGCCGGCGTTATCACCATATTCTTGACCCACGCAGCGGCTACCCTGCCAGCGGAACACGCTCCGTCACTGTCATTGCCGATGACCCGGCACTGGCTGACGCGGCTGCCACCGCGCTATTTGTCGCGGGTGCGGAACGCTGGCAGTCTGTTGCGGTCAGTATGGGCGTCAGGGAGGTACTGCGTATCGACGACCAGGATGTTGCCTGGGTTACGCCCGAACTGGCAAAACGCATTATTTTCGACCCGGAATGGAAAACGGTCAGGGTGGTTTCACTGAAGCCCTGACCAGGACACTCCGGTATGATTGCTGCATACTGCAATGCATGAACTGCAACAGAACAGAATTGTGACGACCCTGAGCCAGACCCCCATCGAAGCACCGACCACTGACCGGCTGGCGCTGACCCTGTTTATCGCCACGGCCTTTCATGCGCTGATTATTCTCGGCATCAGTTTCGATGCCTTTGACCGCAACCCGCCGGACCAGTACCTGCCGACCCTGGATATTACCGTCGTCAACCCCGGCAAGGAGCTGCCACCGGAAGAGTTCGACTACCTGGCGGAATCCAGCCAGCAGGGTGCGGGCAACACCACAGAGAAGGTCAAGGTCCGTCAGCAAATGCAGGCGCAGGCCAAAGCTGCCGCCAGCCGGGAACTGCAACCGGACAAAACGCGACGACTCACCAGCACCGACAATCAGCGAAAGACACCCGACAGCAAGGAACCGCAGGAAAAACCTAAGCAACCCAATGCCGCCGATATCATCAACCGCAGCAAGGAGATGCTCTCGTTAAATGAAAGTATCCAGCAGAATGCGCTGGTCTACTCGAAGCGACTGACCGGTGCCTACATCACCGCCAGCACCCGGGAAGAACGCTATGCCAGCTATATGCGCGACTGGGTACACAAGGTTGAACGGGTTGGCCAGCTCAACTACCCCGATGCCGCACGCCGCCAGGGCCTGTCCGGAAAACTGATGGTGGAAGTGGCCGTCTACCTGGATGGCAGTGTACGCAATATCACCATACTGAAACCGTCCGGGCATAAAATCCTGGATGATGCAGCCGTACGTATCGTCCGGCTCGCCGCCCCCTTTGCCCCCTTCCCGCAGAACATCCGCAAGGACAACGACATCCTCTATATCACCCGCACCTGGATATTCTCCAGCAGCAACACGCTCACCACACACCCCTCAATCCAGTAAACGATGCGGCAGCCATGACTTGTACTCTGTGATGCGCTACAGGATACTACCGTCATGACTGGATCGTTCCTCACCAACCAGTTTCTGATCGCCATGCCCGGGCTGGAGGATCCCAATTTCTTCCATTCCGTTACCTATATCTGTGAGCACAACAAAGACGGCGCCATGGGGCTGGTCATCAACCGGCCGATGAACATGCAGCTCGGTGAAATCCTCGAACACATCGATGTCAGGGATGCCTCGCCCGAAGCACGACAAACCCCCGTCCATGTCGGCGGCCCGGTCCAGCAGGAACGTGGCTTTGTATTGCATACGCCGGTGGGCGACTGGGAAGCCACCATGCAGGTTACCGATCGTATCGGCGTTACCTCGTCACTGGATATCCTCAACGCCATTGCCCATGACAGCGGCCCGGAGAAATACCTGATTACACTGGGCTACGCGGGCTGGGGCGCCGGCCAGCTGGAACAGGAACTGGCCGACAACGCCTGGCTCAGCGGTCCGGCGGACCCCGACATCCTGTTCAACAAACCGGACGAGGAACGCTGGAAGGCGGCCGCCGCCTCGCTGGGCGTGGATCTCGACCTGTTATCCGGAGAAGCCGGTCACGCCTGATGCCAGCGACTGAAGCCAGCCAGCCGCTGCTCGGCTTCGACTACGGCCGCCGGCGCATCGGTGTCGCCGTGGGCCAGCGGCTGACACGCTCGGCCACGCCGCTGACCACCCTTCGCGCCCGCGACGGCAAACCGGACTGGGCAGCGGTCAGCCGCCTGATCGAGGAATGGAAACCAGGCGCACTGGTGGTCGGAATCCCGTATCATATGGACGGTGCCGAGCAGGACATGACCCACGCGGCAAAACGTTTCTGCCGACAGCTCGAAGGCCGTTACCGCCTGCCGGTACACCAGGCGGAGGAACGGCTCAGTTCGTGGGTGGTGGAAAGCCGGCTCAGTGCGCGCGAACAGGCTAACACCGACATCGATGCGATGTCGGCACAGGTTATTCTCCAGGACTGGTTACAGCAAGAGCCAAACGATTGAACGAAACAACTGATATTTCAGCCCTGATCGCCAGCATGGCCGACGCACTGCGCGCGCGCGTTCAGATCGACGATCAGACCGCCATGGTCGGTATTCATACCGGCGGTGTCTGGGTCGCGCAGCAACTGCACTCGCTGCTGGGGATCAGGGAACCGCTCGGCGTTCTGGATATTTCCTTCTACCGTGACGATTTTACCCGTATCGGCATGAACCCGCAGGTGCGACCCTCACAACTGCCGTTTTCCGTCGACGACCGGCACATTATTCTGGTTGACGACGTGCTGCATACCGGGCGCACCATCCGCGCCGCCATGAATGAGCTGTTCGACTATGGCCGGCCGGCATCCATTACCCTTGCCGTGCTGGTGGAACGCGACGGCCGCGAATTGCCCATCGAGGCCGCTGTCACCGGCCGGCACATGGAACTCGGCGAACACGAACACGTCAAACTGACCGGCCCGGAGCCGCTGCAACTGGAGATTAACCGCGCACCATGAGCGCCAATCTGCAAATCGGCGATGACGGAAAACTGCGGCACTTTCTTTCTATTGAAGGCCTGAACCGCGCGCTGCTGACAGAAATTCTCGATACCGCCGAGTCCTTTGCCGGGGTTACCGAGCAATCTGTAAAAAAGGTTCCACTGCTGCGCGGTCGCACCATCGTCAACCTGTTCTTCGAAGCCAGTACGCGCACCCGCACCACCTTCGAACTGGCAGCCAAGCGCCTGTCGGCCGATGTACTCAATATCAACATCAACGCCTCCAGCGCCGTCAAGGGCGAGACGCTGCTGGATACGCTGCGTAACCTGGAAGCCATGCACGTCGACATGTTCGTGGTGCGCCACGCTGACAGTGGCACGGCCCACTTCATTGCCCGCCATGTACAGCCGCACGTCAGTGTGATCAACGCCGGTGACGGTCGCCATGCACACCCGACACAGGCCATGCTGGATATGTTCACTATCCGCCGCGAAAAAGGTCCTGACTTCGGCCGCCTGAGCGTGGCCATTGTCGGTGACATCGCCCACTCGCGCGTGGCGCGCTCACAGATCCATGCGCTCAACCTGCTGAATGTCGGTGACCTGCGCGTGGTGGCACCGCGCACGCTGATTCCAGCCCATGTCGAATCACTCGGCGTACGCGTATTCCACGACCTGCACGAAGGCCTGCGTGATGCCGATGTGATTATCATGCTGCGACTGCAGCGCGAACGCATGCAGGGCGCCATGCTGCCCAGCGAGCACGAGTACTACCGTCTGTATGGCCTGACCCGTGAACGTCTCGCCAATGCCAAACCGGATGTCACCGTGATGCACCCCGGCCCGATCAACCGTGGCGTGGAAATGGACTCATACGTTGCCGACGGTCCACACTCGGTGATCCTGGAACAGGTGACCTACGGCATCGCTACCCGCATGGCAGTGATGTCGATGGCCATGCACCCCACTCCAACCCGGGACAATCATGACTGAACCGCGCATTCATATCCACGGCGGACACCTGGTCGACCCGGCCAATGGCATCGATGCCCCGACCGACCTGTATATCGCTGACGGCCGCATTGCCGCTGTCGGTAATGCACCGGACGGGTTCTCGGCTGACATTACGCTGGATGCCAGTGGCCTGCACGTGATCCCCGGGCTGGTGGATCTGTGCGCACGACTGCGCGATCCCGGCCAGGAGCACAAGGCAACCATCGACAGTGAATGTCGTGCAGCCGCCGCTGCCGGCATCACCACCCTGTGCTGCCCGCCCGATACCACACCCGTTGTCGACACCCCCGCCGTGCTTGAATTAATCCGTCACCGCGCCAGCCAGGTCGATGCCGCCCGTGTTGTCACACTGGGCGCACTGACACGTGGCCTCGACGGCGAACACCTGAGCGAAATGGCGGCACTGAAACAGGCTGGCTGCGTCGGCGTGGGCAATGCCCTGAAACCCCTGGCATCGACGCAGATTGAACGACGCGCTTTCGAATATGCGGCAACCTTCGACCTGACCGTATTCCTGCACGCCGACGACCCGGCACTGTCAGCCGACGGCTGCCTGCACGAAGGCCATGTCTCCACCCGGCTCGGCCTGCGCGGCATTCCGGAAGCGGCAGAAACCGTTGCAGTAGCACGCGACCTGGCCCTGATCCAGCAGACCGGCGTACGCGCACACTTCTGCAGACTGACCACCGAGCGCGCCGTGCGCATGGTGGCGCGCGCGCAGTTTGACGGCCTGCCGGTCAGTGCCGATGTCGCTGCCCCCTACCTGTACCTGACTGAACTGGATGCCTCGGAATTCAATCCCGACTTCCACTTCATACCACCGCTGCGCACCCAGAATGATCGCAGCGGGCTGATCACCGGGCTGCGGGATGGCACGCTGGGCGCACTCTGTTCAGATCACCAGCCGCACGAGGCAGATGCCAAGCTGGCACCCTTCCCGGCCACCGAACCAGGTGCTTCCGGCATCGATACGCTGTTGTCACTGACCCTGAAACTTGCCCGGGAGAGCCCGCTCACACTGAGCGACGCCATCGCCCGGGTAACCTGTGGCCCCGCCGCCATTCTCAACCTGCCCTGCGGCGAACTCAGCACCGGGCGGGTAGCCGACCTCTGCCTGTTCGATGCCGATGCTCACTGGCAGGTCAGTCATGACACCCTGCGCAGCCAGGGCAAGAACACACCCTTCAATGGCTGGGAAATGCCCGGGCAAGTCCGTTACACCCTGCGCGACGGCCAGATTATTTTTACCCGCGAGGCCCGATGAAACACCCCGACCACCGCGACACCATTGCCGTGGAGATGGCCGAAGTCATCTCTCACCAGGCCTTCGAGGGCGACCAGTTCATCCTGCGCCTGCAGGCGCCTGAGTGCGCCGCGCTGGCGCAACCCGGCCAGTTTGCACACCTGACATGCGACCCCATGCTGCCCATGCGCAGGCCGCTGTCTATCATGCGTGTCGATGCGAACACGGGCCGGGTGGATTTCCTCTACAAGGCAATTGGCCGGGGTACCCGCCTGCTGGCAACGCGCACGCCGGGCGAAATGCTCAGCCTGCTCGGCCCTGTCGGGAATCCGTTTACAGCAAACCCGGATCGTCCACGCGCGTTACTGCTGGGTGGCGGCGTGGGCATCCCGCCGATGGTTTTTCTTGCCGAGCATTTAAAAAACAACCCGGACTATCAGCCACTGGCGCTGATGGGATCGGAAGTCCCCTTCCCGTTCAGCGAGCGACCTTCGCACATCATGGTTCCCGGCATACCGGAAGGTGTCATCGCGGCCATGCCGTTACTCGATGACTGGGGCATTCCCAGTCGACTGGCCAGTCTGCAAGGCTACCCCGGTTGCTACGAAGGCTATATCACCGACCTTGCACGCAGCTGGCTGGACGGACTGGATGACAGGCAACGCCGGGAAGTCAGTGTGTACGCCTGTGGCCCACACCCCATGCTGGCAGCCGTGGCACAACTGGCGAAGGACTATGACCTGCCCTGCCAGGTATCACTGGAAGAATACATGGCGTGTGCCGTAGGAGGCTGTGCGGGCTGTGTCGTCAAGGTGCAGACAGACGACGGTGTAGCCATGAAGCGCGTGTGCGTGGATGGCCCGGTATTCGAGGCCAGCAGCGTTTTCTGACCCATAAAAAATAACGGGGCGCAGACACCACAGCATCCACGCCCCGCTACCGGCAGCAAAAAAGTATCAGGGGGTTTCGACCAGCGTCACACCTTCCAGCGCACTGGAGGCGTCCACCTCACTGTCCTTGAGCTTGATCATCAGGCGCACCTCGTTGGCCGAATCGGCGTAATGAATCGCATCATCCTGGGTGATCTCACCCTCACGGTACAGTTCATACAGGGCCTGATCGAAGGTTTTCATACCCTGCTGGTTGGAGCGCTTCATCAGGTCCTTGATCTTGTGCACCTCGCCCTTGCGGATCAGGTCTGCCGCCAGCGGCGTATTGATCAGCACCTCGACAGCCACCCGGCGCCCCTTGCCATCCGGCGTCGGTAACAGTTGCTGGGCAAGAATCGCTTTAAGGTTCAATGACAGGTCCATCAACAGCTGATCACGGCGGTCTTCCGGGAAGAAGTTGATAATACGATCCATGGCCTGGTTGGCATTGTTGGCGTGCAGTGTTGCCAGGCACAGGTGGCCGGTTTCTGCAAAGGCAATAGCATGATCCATGGTTTCACGGGTACGAATTTCGCCGATGAGAATAACGTCCGGCGCCTGACGCAGGGTATTTTTCAACGCGGTGCCAAATGAGTCGGTATCAATACCGACTTCCCGCTGCGTCACGATGCAGCCATTGTGCTGGTGCACATACTCGATGGGATCTTCAATGGTAATGATGTGTCCCGTACTGTTGGCATTCCGGTAACCGATCATGGACGCCAGCGAGGTTGACTTACCGGTACCTGTTGCGCCGACAAAGATAATCAGGCCACGCTTGGTCATGGCCAGGTTCTTGATAATCGGCGGAAGCGTCAGTTCCTCGATAGTCGGTATGTTTGTCTCGATGCGACGCAACACCATGCCACAGTGACTGCGCTGATAAAATGCACTGACACGAAAGCGTCCGACACCCGGAGAACTGATGGCGAAATTGCATTCGAGCTTGTCATCAAATTCCTTGCGCTGCGCCTCCGTCATAACACTCAGCACCACCTCGCGCGCCTGGTCAGGCGTCAGTGTTGACTGGGAGACCGGTTTGATACGCCCGTTGACCTTCATACTCGGTGGCATGCCGGCTGTGATAAACAGGTCGGACGCCTGCTTGTGCACCATGAGCTTTAACAGTGAGTTGAAATCCATCATGTGCCCCGTTAGCGGAAGAGTTCTTTGTTCATGGCCTTGGAGCGCGCATCGATACGGCTGATCAGGCCACGCTGCACCAGTTCCTGAAGGTTCTGGTCGAGTGTCTGCATACCCACTGCCTGGCCGGTCTGGATGGCGGAGTACATCTGCGCCACCTTGTCTTCGCGGATCAGGTTACGAATGGCCGGGGTACCAATCATGATTTCGTGTGCAGCAATACGCCCGCCGCCGGTTTTCTTCAGCAGGGTCTGGGAGATAACTGCGCGCAACGACTCAGACAGCATGGAACGCACCATGGTCTTCTCCGCCGCCGGGAACACATCGATAATACGGTCGATGGTCTTGGCAGCAGAACTGGTGTGCAGGGTGCCAAATACCAGGTGACCGGTTTCAGCCGCGGTCAGCGCCAGACGGATGGTTTCCAGGTCACGCAATTCGCCGACCAGGATAATGTCCGGGTCTTCACGCAAGGCTGAACGCAGGGCTTCGTTGAAGCCGTGGGTATCGCGGTGGACTTCACGCTGGTTGACCAGGCATTTTTTACTTTCATGAACAAATTCGATGGGATCCTCGATGGTGAGAATGTGTTCGAAGCGTTCGTTATTCACGTGATCCATCATCGCCGCCAGCGTGGTGGACTTGCCGGAACCGGTCGGGCCGGTCACCAGCACAATACCGCGCGGCTGATCAGCAATATCCTTGAAACTTGCCGGGCAACCCAGTTCTTCCAGTGTCAGGATGGTCGACGGGATAGTACGAAACACGCCGCCGGCGCCACGATTATGGTTGAAAGCGTTAACACGGAAACGCGCCAGGTTGGGAATCTCGAACGAGAAATCGGTCTCGAGAAATTCCTCGAAATCCTTGCGCTGCTTGTCGTTCATGATGTCGTAGATCAGGCTGTACACGGTTTTGTGATCGAGTGCCGGCACGTTAATACGACGAATATCACCATCGACGCGAATCATGGGTGGCAGACCCGCGGAAATGTGTAAATCGGATGCGTTATTTTTGACGCTAAAGGCGAGTAATTCAGCAATATCCATGCTTTTCCCCAACTGTGGTTCTGGCTTTCCTTATCGTCACGCGGGCCGGGAACTTGACTTCACAGCCCGGCCTGACGGCTGCAAGTATAGCGTCCCGGCACGGCGATGCCCGGTTACCGGGTTTTCCGCTTGAATCAGGCATTTGGAGTGAGGTATGGTCTGCGCCATGAAGAAAACCCGACTTGCTTTCATTGGTGCCGGCAACATGGCGCGCAGTCTGATCGGCGGCCTGGTTGCCGACGGCTGGGACCCGGCCTGTATATCGGTGTCCGACCCGGACCCCGAGCAGCTGGCGGCCATCACCCGGCTGTTTGACATAACGGCTGCAGCCGATAACAGCGCCGCTGTAGAGCAGAGCGAACTGGTCGTGCTGGCGGTCAAGCCACAGGCCATGCGTGATGTTGCCCGCGAACTGGCTGCAACCGTGCAAGCCAAACGGCCTCTCGTGATTTCAATCGCCGCCGGGATTTGCAGCAATGACCTGCAACGCTGGCTTGGCGGCGACTGCGCCGTGGTGCGCTGCATGCCCAATACACCGGCACTGGTGCAAAGTGGCGCCACCGCCATGTTTGCCAGCAGTAGCGTCAATGAAGCGCAGAAGGCGCTGGCGGAAAATATTCTGCGCGCGGTAGGGCTGGCGCTGTGGGTCGAGGATGAGACGCAGCTGGACGCGGTCACGGCGCTCTCCGGGAGCGGCCCGGCCTACTTCTTCCTGGTCATCGAAGCCATGCAGGAAGCCGGGGAATCGCTTGGACTGGAGGCCGGAACGGCCCGGCTTCTGGCCCTGCAAACCGCCTTTGGCGCGGCAAAGATGGCCCTGGAAAGCCGGGACGATGCGGCCGCACTGCGGCAACGGGTCACTTCACCAGGTGGCACCACGGAAAAAGCCCTCGCTGTCCTTGAGGAAGGGGGATTACGCACACTATTCAACGATGCCCTCAAGGCCGCCTGTGATCGCTCACGCGAACTGGCCAAACAGTTCGGCGCAGAATGATGGGCACCAACTACGTCACCAACCCACTTGAGTTTTTGATTAACACCCTGTTTGGACTGTATATTCTGACGGTCATGCTGCGTTTCCTGCTGGCCGCCGTACGCGCTGATTTCTATAACCCGGTCAGCCAGTTTCTGGTCAAGGTCACCAACCCCGCACTGCTTCCCCTGCGGCGAATTATCCCCAGCACAGGCAAGGTCGATACCAGTTCGCTGGTGCTGATGCTGCTCCTGCAGCTGCTGTCCTTTACCCTGATCAGTCTGCTGCGAGGCGGCCCGCTGGCGGTGTGGCCCATGCTGGTGCTGTCCCTCCGCGAACTGACCGAACTGGCGCTCAACGTATTCCTGTTCGCCATATTTATTCAGGTGATTATCAGCTGGGTCAACCCGGGCAGCTACAACCCGGTGGTATCACTGCTGTACAGCATTACCGAGCCGGTATTGCGTCCCTGCCGGCGATTGATACCACCGATATCCGGCATGGACCTGTCGCCGCTGGTGGCCCTGATTGCTATACAGCTGGCCAAGTACCTGATACTTCCGATCTTTTTAATATTTCTATAAGATCTCCGGATGCCCGAACCCTGTTTCCGCTGGCAGGATGATGACCTGATCCTGTCGATCCGCGTGCAGCCACGTGCCCGTCGGGACGAGATTGCCGGTGTATACGGCGACCACCTGAAAATCCGCCTTACGGCCCCGCCGGTCGATGGCAAGGCCAACCAGTACCTGCTGCGCTTTCTCGCAAAATACTGCAAGGTGCCACGCGCTCGCGTCGAACTGATCAGCGGTCAAACCGGCCGCACCAAAAAAGTGCGCATCTGCCGGCCTGTGCATTTCCCCGAACCGGTGACGCCGCCACGCCCGGCCAGATAAGTTCAACCGGTCAGGCAATATCGGCTGCAACCCGTCTAACCCCCTAAAAAACAGACTAAAGCCCTCATCCTCGCAGCCGCTACCCGGAAAAGATGCGCCCTGGCGTAAAACCGGCCATGCCTGACATACAGGCCATAATTTTCAGCGGGATGAAATGCATGCAACAGGATCAACTTGACCGCCGTCTCAAGGATTACTCACGATGGCGCGAGAAACTGATTCACGATGTCCAGTCGTTTCAGGAATGGCTCGACACGCATCAGCTGGCATCCAGTGAACAGGAATTCAGGATATTTGAAACCCTCGATGCACTTCGCAAGGACCGCCTGACCGTCGCTTTTGTCGCGGAATTCTCGCGCGGCAAGACAGAACTGATCAATGCGCTGTTCTTTGCACATTTTGGACAGCGTCTGCTGCCCTCCGAGGCCGGACGCACCACCATGTGCCCGACCGAACTGTTCTATGATCACGAAACACCGGATGCCTATATTCGCCTGCTGCCAATCGAAACCCGTCTCCAGAACAAAAGTATTGCCGACTTCAAGCACGAGCCCATTCACTGGAATCACACGCCGCTGAACATGGACGACCCCGCGCAGATAGCGCAGGCATTGCGCGAAGTCATCAAAACCCGTCATGTCCCACTGGGGAAGGCCCGTGAACTTGGCCTCTACGACGAAACCACCGACCCGGGCTACAAGGCAACCGGCAAACGGCCGGAACAGGTTGAAATCCCCTGCTGGCGGCACGCGCTGGTCAATTTTCCCCATGAACTGCTCAAACAGGGACTGGTCGTACTGGATACGCCCGGGCTGAACGCCATGGGCAGCGAACCTGAATTGACCCTCAGCATGCTACCCGCTGCACAGGCTGTGCTGTTTCTGCTGGGCGCAGACACCGGCGTGACGCGCAGCGATATGGACATGTGGGAACACCACGTTGCTGCCGTACGCGGTAAATCCCCCCACAACCTGATCGTGGTACTGAACAAAATCGATATGCTGTGGGATGAACTCAAGTCATCAGCCGCGGTAAAAGCCAGCATCGAATCTCAACGCACGAGCAGCGCCGAACAACTGGGTATCTCGCCTGAGCTGGTATTCCCGATGTCTGCGCAGAAAGCGCTGCTGGCAAAAATCCGCGGCGAGAAAAAACTGCTCAACGACAGCCGCCTGCCCGAACTGGAAAACTATATCGCCAACACGGTACTGCCGGGCAAGCGCGCGATTATCCGTAACAACCTCGTCGAACATATCGGCGGCATGGTCGATGACAACCTCACCATACTTGAGAGCCGCAAGGGTGAGACCACCAGACAACTGGTCGAACTGCGCTCATTGCGTGGTAAAAATGCCGACGTCATCATGCACCTCATGAGCAAGTCGCGCGAGGAACAGGCCGCCTATCTGCGTAACGTGGAAAGCTTCCAGAGCAGCCGTCGCCTGCTGCAGAATCAGGCCCGTACCATGCTTGAGGTCCTCAGTATGGAAGCACTGGACCGCCTGATCAACAAGACCCGCGACACCATGACCCACAGCTGGACGACCGCGGGACTCAAACGCGGCATGGAAACCTTCTTTGAAGGCGCGCGGGACACCATGGACCAGGTCACCACTCACGCTGAACAGACGCGCATGCTGATCCGCGCCACGTACAAGAAATTCCATGAAGAGCACGGCCTGCCACAGATTATGCCGAAGCAGTTCTCAACCGCGCGCTTCTCGTCTGATCTGGAACGCCTGTATCAGGAAGCGGAGAACTTCCGTCGCAGTCCGCTGATGACTGTGACCGAGCAGTCTTTTGTCATCAAGAAGTTCTTTATCTCCCTGGTCAGCCACACCCGCAGCCTGTTCTTCAAGGCCAACCAGGACGCCAATGCCTGGCTCAAGGAAGTCATGAACCCGCTGGTCAGGCAAATCAAGGAACACAAGGCCACGATGGAGAAACGCCTGGAGACGCTTCGCCGTATCAGTGAGTCACGCGACACGCTGGATGCGCGCATCAAGGAGCTTGACGCCACCCTGCGGGAAACCAAGCGGCAGATTGACGCCTTGCAGCAGATTCGTCACTCCATCCGCTCCTGCGACGCAGAATCCGGACGTCCACCGGTCACAACGGTGCAGACAGCGGAACAAGCCATCGTCTGACTCGATAACACCCGGAAACCCTGGCGGCCTGGTTTGGTCTATAGTTTCATTGAACAAACCAAAAACCGAAGGAGAATCCGGATGCTGAAGAAAACCTTGTTGCCCTTCCTGTTTGGCGTGCTGATCACCCTGTCGGGTATGGCCGGTGCGGAAAACTCCCAGGATTTTGGCGACTATGTCGTCCATTTCAATGCACTGAATACCAGTTACCTGCCACCCGCCGTTACGCGCGAGTATGGCCTGAAACGCAGCAAGAATCGCGGCATGATCAATATTGCGGTGCTACGCAAGATCATGGGGACAACCGGCAAACCCGTCGCGGCCGAAATCACCGCCAGCGCGACCAACCTGACCGGCCAGAAACGCACCATCAAATTGCGTGAAGTTCGCGAAGGAAATGCCATCTACTACATCGGTGACTTCCCGATTGCACACGAAGAAACATTGCGTTTCACGCTGCATGTCAAACCGGGCGACAATTCGCAAGCCCACGAGGTAAAGTTCAGCCACCAGTTCTTTACAGAGTAATCATGTAGAGCGAATACAGGCCGAAGCCACATACCAGCAACCCCGCCAGTCGCCGGGTGCGCACATCGCGCACCCGCGCGGCCAGTCGCTCGGCGGCGGCACCCATCAACAATAAATTGGGTAAAGTCCCCAGCCCGAAGCTCAACAGCAACAGCGCACCCTGCGCGGGGCTGCCTGCGGCAATGGCCCACACCAGTACGCTGTAAACCAGCCCGCAGGGCAGCCAGCCCCAGATCGTACCGAGTAACAGCGCCTGCCTGCTACTGCGAACAGGCAGGAAACGCCGGCCCAGTGGCTCCAGCCTGTTCCAGACTGCACTGCCCAGTCGTTCGATGTATGTCAGCCCGTTCCACCAGCCCCCGAGGTACAGTCCCAGGGCAATCATGAACAACGCTGCCAGCCATTGCAGGCCAGTCTGAATCTGGTGAATACCACTCCAGTGTGCTGCCAGCCACCCGACGCCACCAAACAGCCCACCTGCCAGGCTGTAACTGAAAATCCGCCCCGCGTTATAGGATAGCTGGTAGCGCCAGCGTACAGCGCGGCTATCAGCCGGCAGCCCCAGCGATAACGCGGTCACAATTCCACCGCACATCCCCACGCAATGCACGCCGCCAAGCAACCCGACAAGAAATGCCGACAACAGCGACACGTCAGTCAGCACGATCTGTCTCCACCAGCCAGCCGCGGAAGCGTGTCAGCAGCAATAACCCGGGTATGGCAATCAGGGTACACAGCACGAAAAATCCGACCCAGCCAAGCCCTTCGGCAATATAACCGGTCGGTGCCGCGACAATGACACGAGGAATCCCCATCAGACTGGTCAACAGGGCATATTGTGTCGCCGTGAAGCGGCGATTGGTCAGGCTCGCCATGAAAGCGACGAAAGCCGCCGTGCCCATACCGCCACTGAGATTTTCAAAGGCAATCACGGCGGCCAGTAGCGGCAGGCTGTAGCCGGTGAATGCCAGCGCGGCAAAACCGGCGGTGGAAACGGCCTGCAGAATACCGAACCCCCACAACGCCCGATAGATCCCGATACGCAGCATAATAATGCCACCGACCAGGCCGCCGGCCAGTGTCGCCCAGAAGCCGAACAGCTTCACCACTGTGCCGATTTCACTCTTGCTGAAGCCAATGTCCAGGTAAAACGGTACCGTCATATGGCTGGCCATGGTATCGCCCACCTTGAACAGCAGGATGAACAGCAGAATCAGCCAGGCATGATGACGTTTGAAGTAATCAACGAAAGGATGAATGACCGCCTCGCCGAGTGTCGTCGGCAGGCCCTGCGCCGCCACCGGTTCGGGCGCGAACAGGGTGGTGCCGATACCAACCACCATGACCACGGCCATCAACTGGTAGACCTGCGGAAAGGGGATAAAGTCAGCCAGGATCAACCCGCCCCCCGAAGCCAGCAGCATACCGACACGGTAACCGTTCACATACAGCGACGCGCCCAGCCCCAGCTCACGGTCGACCAGTGCTTCACGCCGGTAGGCATCGACGACAATATCCTGGCTCGCGGAAAAGAATGTCACCAGTAATGCCGCCAGCGCAACCGGCAAGGCATTCTGCGCCGGGTGAGTCCAGCCCAGCGCAACAATCGAAATCATCAGACCGGTCTGGATCAGTAACAGCCAGCCACGTCTGCGACCAAGTAACGGCAGCGTGTAGCGATCGACCAGCGGCGCCCACAGGAATTTCAGCGTATACGGCAACCCGACCAGCGCGAACAAGCCGATGGTCCCCAGGTCGACGCCCTCATCGGTCATCCACGCCTGCAGCACCGAACCGGTCAACAGCAGCGGCAGTCCGGAAGAAAACCCCATCAACAACGCGACCAGCATGCGTCCTGACAGGACGACCTTTACCGTGTCATTCATAACGGGTAGTCGTAATCCATGATGAGCGGTGCATGGTCGGAGAAACGCTTGTCCTTGTAGATGCGCGCTTTCTGCACCCGTCTCGCCAGTCCTGGTGTAACAACCTGGTAATCGATACGCCAGCCCACGTTCTTCTCCCGGGCACGGCCACGATTCGACCACCAGGTGTACTGATCCGGCCGTTGATCGACCACCCGGAAGGCATCGATAAACCCCGCCGGACCAAACAGTTCATCCATCCAGGCCCGTTCTTCGGGCAGGAAACCGGAATTTTTCTGGTTGCCGCGCCAGTTTTTCAGATCGATCCTGCGGTGCGCAATGTTCCAGTCGCCGCAAATCACGTACTCGCGCCGGCTGCGCCGCAACTTGCGCAGGTAGGGCATAAAGCGTTCCAGCATTTCAAATTTCTTCTGCTGGCGCTCCTCACTGGAGGAGCCGGAATGCATATACAACGACACCACGCCCAGTGAACCGAAGCGCACTTCAAGATAGCGCCCCTCGCTATCGACATCCGGCCAGCCCAGCCCGCTGATCACCTTGTCCGGCTCGCGCCGGCAGTAGATCGCCACGCCGCTGTAGCCTTTTTTCTCCGCATCGTGGAAATACGCATGCCAGCCGCGCGGCCAGAACACCGGGTCCTGCAACTGATGAACCTGCGCCTTTGTCTCCTGAATGCACACTACATCCGCACGCTGCCGCACCATCCAGCTGAAAAATCCCTTGCGGGCGGCTGAACGTATCCCGTTCACATTGATGGTGATGATGCGCATGCGTTCTCCTGTTGCGGTTGCGCGTGTATCATACCGGAGCTTTTTCGTTCCCGGTGGAGTCTCATGCAGTCCTACAAAAAAGAATTTCTCGAATTTGCCATTGAAGCCGGCGTGTTGCGGTTTGGCGAGTTCACCCTGAAATCCGGCCGTGTCAGCCCGTATTTTTTCAATGCCGGACTGTTTAACCGCGGCAGCCACCTGGCGCGACTGGGACGCTTCTACGCCCGCACCATTATCGATTCAGGTATTGGCTTCGATGTGCTGTTCGGCCCGGCCTACAAGGGTATCCCGCTGGCCGCCGCCACCAGTATCGCGCTCGCCGATCACCACGAGCGGGACACGCCCTGGTGCTTCAACCGCAAGGAGGCCAAGGACCACGGTGAAGGCGGCAGCCTGGTTGGCGCGCCGCTGGAAGGCCGGGTGCTGATTATCGATGACGTTATTACCGCCGGTACCGCCATCCGCGAATCGCTGCAGATCATCGATGCTGCGGGCGCCAGCGCGGCAGGTGTGGTCATCGCACTGGATCGCCAGGAACGCGGTCAGGGCAAGCGTTCCGCCATCCAGGAAGTCGAACAGGAGCTGGGACTGAAAGTCGCCAGTATCGTCACCCTGGCAGAGCTGCAGACCTTTCTGCAGGATCGGCCCGAGTATGCCGGGGCACTGGGTGCTATTGCTGAATACCGGGCGAAATACGGGATTGCGGCCTGATCAGGCCGGATTTCCTGGAATATCTAAAGCTCAGTGGTTGATGTCGTCCCGGGCGGGTCAGGTCTTTTTCAGGCGGCGACTTGCCCGCTGCGCGGGTTCCCTGCGCTTCTCGGTCTGTTGCGCGCTCGCTAAACTCGCGATTCGCGCTGCCGCGCGAATCACTCAGACAACGCTCGCTTCCTCGCAACAGC
>NZ_JBTTIO010000054.1:0-9256 GCF_058323355.1 Thiogranum sp. | reverse complement strand
ACGCCCCATGCGTTTCAGCGCATCACGCAGCAGCGGCCAGTTGTTAGCATCGTGATAACGCAGGAACGCCTTGTGCAGGCGGCGCATGCGCAGACCCTTGGGGATCGGCACGGTTTCACTGTTGCGACGTACACGGCGCAGTGGATTCTTGCCGGAATGGTACATGGCTGTTGCGGTTGCCATGGGCGATGGCAGGAAGGTCTGCACCTGGTCGGCACGGAAATCATTGCGTTTCAACCACAACGCGAGGTTCATCATATCCTCGTCGGTGGTGCCGGGGTGTGCTGCAATAAAATAGGGGATCAGGTATTGCTTCTTGCCCGCCTCACGGGTGTATTTCTCAAACATTTCCTTGAAGGCGTCATAGGCGCCCATGCCGGGCTTCATCATTTTGGACAGCGGGGCCTCTTCGGTATGCTCCGGTGCAATCTTCAGGTATCCGCCAACATGGTGCGTCACCAGTTCCTTGACGTACTCGGGTGATTTCACCGCAAGGTCATAGCGCAACCCGGAAGCGACCAGGACTTTTTTGATACCGGGCAATTCACGCACACGGCGATACAATCGAACCAGCGGCGCGTGATCAGTCTTGAGGTTGGAACAAATCCCGGGATAGACGCAGGAAGGTTTGCGACAGGCCGCCTCGATCTTCGGGCTCTTGCAGGCCAGCCGGTACATGTTGGCGGTCGGACCACCGACATCGGATATCACGCCGGTGAAACCGGGTACTGTATCGCGGATAGTTTCGATTTCCCGCACGATGGAATCTTCCGAACGGTTCTGGATAATGCGCCCTTCGTGTTCGGTGATGGAGCAGAAGGTGCAACCACCAAAGCAGCCGCGCATGATGTTGACCGAGAAGCGGATCATCTCGTAAGCGGGGATGCGTTCATTATTGTACATCGCGTGTGGCTGGCGTGTGTAGGGCAGCTCGAACACCCGGTCCAGTTCTTTGGTCGTCAATGGAATCGGTGGCGGATTGAGCCACACGTCGCGCTTGCCGTGGCGCTGCACAAGCGCGCGCGCATTGCCCGGGTTGGTTTCGAGATGCATGACGCGCGAAGCATGTGCATACAACACCGGGTCCTGTTTGACCGCTTCATAGGACGGCATGCGGATAAAACTGCGTTCCCGGTCGATCTGCGTTCTGCGTAAAACAGGAACCATCACTTCATCCTGTTGCGTTGCGGCTGTATCGCAAGGCTTGCTTTCCGCTTGCGAAGCATACGGGTCGGGGTGCGGCTCCACTTTGCCGGGTGAATCAATGTCCTGTGAATCGATCCCGACCCAGCCTTCAGGAATCTCATTGGTGACGAATCCGGTACCGCGTATATCACGTAACTGGTCCACGGGTTCACCGGCTGCCAGCCGGTGTGCAATCTCGACCACCTGGCGTTCGCCGTTGCCGTAGACCAGCAAATCCGCTTTCGCGTCCAGCAGCACTGAACGGCGCACCTTGTCAGACCAGTAGTCGTAGTGTGCAATACGCCGCAGGCTGGCTTCGATACCACCGATAATCAGCGGCACATCGGAAAATGCCTCGCGGCAGCGTTGCGCATACACCAGCACGGAACGGTCCGGCCGTCTGCCGCCCTTCCCGCCCGGCGTGTAGGCGTCGTCGGAACGCACCTTGCGGTCCGAGGTATAGCGGTTGACCATGGAATCCATGTTGCCGGCCGTGACGCCCCAGAACAGATTGGGCCGGCCCAGCTGCGCAAAATCATCGGCGCTGGTCCAGTCCGGCTGGGCAATGATGCCGACACGGAAGCCCTGCGCTTCCAGCACCCGTCCGATCACCGCCATGCCGAAACTGGGATGATCGACATAGGCATCACCCGTCACCAGGATAATGTCACAGGAATCCCAGCCGAGGTCATCCATCTCCTCGCGCGTACACGGCAGCAACGGCGCCGTGCCAAAGCGCTTGGCCCAGTAGGGACGCCAGGAAAACAGGGATTTGGGTGGACGCATGAGCCGGGAACCGTAGAGGCGGAAACCCTCGAATTGACGGGACGGGCAGTATATCAGTTACGGGCGGCTTCGGCGCCTATATCAACGTGCCGCGCGGGGTTATTGTCACCCTGCCCGGCCCTTATGCCCGGGAAATAAACTCGCGCGTTTCACTGTTTACCTTGATGACTTCACCTGGCGTCAGGTACTCCGGCACCTGCACAATCAGCCCGGTGCTGAGTGTTGCCGGCTTGGTGCGCGCGGAAGACGATGCCGCTTTCATGCCCGGCGCACAGTCGGTAATTTCCAGCGCCACCGTGGTCGGCAATTCAATCGCCAGCACAGCACCGTCGGCGACCAGGGCAGTAATACCCACCAGCCCGTCATGCAGAAAATCCAGCTCATCCTCCAGCGCCTCGTCCGACAGGGTGTATTGCTCGTAACTTTCGATGTCCATGAACGTGCAACCGTCACCGTCGCGATACAGCATCTGTACCGCACAGCGCATCATATCCACCGGCTCGACCGACTCGTCGCCCTTGAAACTGCGCTCGAACTTCTGCCGCGACACCAGGTCCTGGCCGCGCACCTTGTACAAGGTACTGCCGCTACGTGAGGACGGGGACTGTACCTGCACGTGCTTCACCAGGATATTCTTGCCATCGAGCTGGAACACCATGCCTTTCTTTATTTCATTGGCTTTCATAAGGGGGAACTGGCCTGTTGCTGCTTTTGGGTTTGGGTATTCTAGCGTGGATTTCACCAAGTGTGGTGGTAAGGTGCCAGACACTTTTTTGGGGGATGTTTAACAATACTGTCATTGCGAGCGCAGCGCGGCAATCTCTGTCAGCCTGGCACCCGATAAAAGAGATTTCTTCGCTGCGCTCGCAATGACACTGAACAGACACCAGGGAGCCCCAAAATCTGGCACGGAACAAGTCAGGGGCCGGATAGCCTTTTATCAACCATCGGTGTAGCCGAGCATCGCAGACGTTTTGCGATCAAGCGAGCGTTGTCTGAGTGGTTTCGCAGAAACCGCGAGTTTAGCGAGCGCGCAAAACGTCGAGAAGTGCAGGGAACCCGCGTAGCGGGCAAACCGTTGGTTGATAAAAGGCTATCCGGCCCCTGACGAGACCAGGATCACCAATATCCGTTATCAATTTCCCCACACTTCAACTACCATAACGCCGCTTGTTCATTTGAAGGACACCCCGTGCAGGAATTTATACCCGGCCAACGCTGGATCAGTGTTGCCGAAACACAAATGGGCCTTGGCACCGTGTTATCGGTGGAACACCGCACCGTTACCGTGCTGTTCATGGCCACTGGCGACACCCGTACCTACGCCCGGGAAACCGCCCCGCTCACCCGCGTACAGTTTGTCCCCGGCGACACCGTCATCGATACGCACGGCAATGTTCTCAGCGTGGAGCGTATCGAGGAACACGACGGCCTGTACACCTATATCGGCCTCAACGAAGCGGGCCAGCCGGCACAGATCAGTGAGTCGCAACTGAACAATTTCATGCAACTCAACCGCCCTGCCGAACGCTTGTTCAACGGTCAGATCGACAAGAACAAGTGGTTCGAACTACGCCACGAAACCCTGCAACACCTCAACCGCCTGACACATTCGGATCTGCGCGGGTTGACCGGCTGCCGGACCAGCCTGATTCCACACCAGCTGTATATTGCACACGAAGTTTCCGGCCGTTATGCCCCGCGTGTACTGCTGGCCGATGAGGTGGGTCTGGGCAAGACCATCGAGGCCGGCCTGATCCTGCACCGGCAGTTGCTGACCGAACGCGCGCGACGTGCGCTCATCATCGTGCCGGAAAGCCTGGTCCACCAGTGGCTGGTGGAAATGCTGCGCCGTTTCAATCTGTTCTTCAGTGTGTTTGATAGCGAGCGCTGCGAAGCCATTGCCGAAGAGAACGATGCCGGCAACCCGTTCCACAGTGAACAGCTGGTGCTGTGCAGCCTGGAATTTTTGCGTGACAACCCGCAGTACGCCGAGCAGGCCGTGGAGGGTGAGTGGGATCTGCTGGTTGTCGATGAGGCGCACCACCTGCACTGGTCCCCCGGGACCTCCAGCCCCGAATATCAACTGGTGGAACAGCTTGCCGGCAACACCCGCGGTGTACTGCTGCTGACCGCTACACCGGAGCAGCTCGGCAAGGCCGGGCATTTTGCACGTCTGCGACTGCTCGACCCGGACCGCTTCGGCGACTACGACACGTTTCTCGCTGAAGAAGCCGCCTATGAACCCGTTGCACAAGCGGTTGACAGCCTGCTCGAAGGTACGACGATTGATGCACAGGCGCGGCAGGCGCTGGACGCACAACTCGGCGACGCAGACAGCCGTGCCCTGCTCGATCGGCTCACCGCCCTGCCCGCCGATGCACCGGAGCAGACGGAAATCCGCGCCACCCTGGTTGAACAATTGCTCGATCGCCACGGCACCGGGCGTGTGCTGTTCAGGAATACACGCACCGCAGTAAAAGGGTTTCCGCAACGTGAAGTCCACGCGCATGCACTGCCCCTGCCATCAGCCTATGCGGCCTGCCTGTCACAGGCTGACGAACTGGAGGATGAGGAAACCGGGCTGTTACTCACACCGGAACGTCTCTACCGGGCCATCTCTGCGGCTGACGCAGAATCCTGGACCCGCTTCGACCCGCGTGTTCCCTGGCTGGTCGAACAACTGGCCGCCATCCGTCCCGACAAGGTGCTGGTGATCACGGCCAGTGCGGAATCCGCACTGGAACTGGCCGACCACCTGAAACAACGCATCGGCATTCACGCCGCGGTGTTCCATGAAGGCCTGTCGCTGATTGAACGCGACCGTGCGGCCGCATTCTTTGCCGACCCCATAGAAGGCACGCAGGTACTGGTGTGTTCCGAAATCGGCAGCGAGGGACGCAACTTCCAGTTTGCCCACCACCTGGTGCTGTTCGACCTGCCGCTCAACCCCGACCTGCTGGAACAACGCATCGGCCGGCTCGACCGCATCGGTCAACAAAACACCATCCGCATCCATGTACCCTACATGCAACAGAGTGCGCAGGCCGCCCTGTTTCACTGGATACACGAAGGGCTGGGCGCCTTCGAGCATACCTGCCCGGCCGGACACGCGGTGTTTACCCGAATGCAGGAACAACTGCTCGATCACCTGAAACACCCCGACCTCGACATGACGCCACTGCTGGACGACACCCGCGCACTGCACGAGCAGCTCAACGCCGAGCTGGCGCGCGGTCGCGACCGCTTGCTGGAACTCAACTCCTGCCGCCCGGATATCGCCAACCACCTGCGTGAACGGGCACTCGCCGAAGACCGTCACAACCGCCTGCCGGCCTACATGGAACGCCTGTTCAACTGTCACGACGTCAACAACGAGTTGCACCGCGAAGGCTGTTACTACATCAGCCCCGGCGAACACATGCTCAACCGCTTCCCCGGCCTGCCGGACGACGGTATGACCATCACCTATGAACGAGACATTGCGCTCGCCAATGAAGATGTACAGTTCCTGAGTTGGGACCATCCGCTGGTCATCGGCGCCATGGACATGGTGCAATCCAGCGAACTGGGCAATACGGCGCTGTCCGCCGTGGCTTACCAGGGTGCCCAACCCGGCACACTGATGCTGGAAGCCCTGTTCGTGCTGGAACCCGCCGCGGTCGAATCCCTGCAAACCGGTCGCTACCTGCCCCCCACCACGGTTCGCGTGGTGCTGGATGAACGCGGTAACCGGCACGAGGATCAACTTGGCATCGACGATGTGTATAACCTGCGCAAAACCGTTACTGCCGAAACCGCAAACAGGATTGTCCAGGCAAAGGAAACCGAGCTGCGACGTATGATCGAGCAATGCGAACAACTCGCCCTGAAACAGGCACCGGAAATCCTTGAACAGGCGCACCAGCAGGCTACACACACGCTGGGTGCGGAAATAGATCGGCTAAAAGCCCTGCAACGTCAAAATCCCAACGTACGTGATGAAGAAATCCACTACTTCGAACAACAGCTGAACGAGGTTAACCGTCTTATCGAGTCCGCCCACCTGCGCCTCGATGCATTGCGTGTCATCGTTTCCACCTGAAACTTGATTAGTATTTCCTAAAATATTGGTGCACAAGGTGTATTTTTGTGAAAATAGTGTATAGTTATTCTCGTAATCCGGCTTCGGCGACTGCTGATCTGACCCGGGTACGGATTGCATTGAAAATCAAGTTGCACGTTCAAGGTCCATCAGAAGCTCCATTTAGGTAACTCCTGTACACCACACCATGATCGGCAATTGACTACACCTAATCTATACAAGAGGTAAATAGCATGGTTACAGGTACCGTTAAATGGTTTAACGAATCCAAAGGTTTTGGCTTTATTGCACCGTCCGATGGCGGCGATGATGTGTTTGTACACTTCTCCGCAATCGAAGGCTCCGGCTTCAAGACGCTGAACGAAGGCCAGACGGTTGAGTTTGAAGTCGAGCAGGGCCCGAAGGGTCTGCAGGCTGCCAAGGTAATGCCGCAGTAAGCTGAAAACCTTTTCAGCTTTACCGGAAACCCCGCCTCGGCGGGGTTTTCTGTTTTCAGGGTAAGGAAAAATGTTACACGTCACGCGCAATCTCATCATTCCCGATCACGACATCGAGATTTCCGCCATCCGTGCGCAGGGCGCCGGCGGCCAGAACGTCAACAAGGTATCCAGCGCGGTACACCTGCGTTACAACATCAACACGGCGACCCTGCCCGAAGATATTCGCCAGCGCCTGCTGGCGCGGCGCGACAGCCGCCTGAGCAAGGACGGCATACTGGTCATCAAGGCGCAGCAGTACCGCAGTCAGGAAAAGAACCGGCAGGCTGCGCTGCAACGCCTTGCCGAATGGATCCGTGAAGCAACCCGGGTACAGAAAGTTCGCAAGCCCACCAAACCCAGCCGCAGTTCACAGCGCAAACGACTGGACAGCAAACGCAAGCACAGCCGGAATAAGGCGTTGCGTGGACGGGTAACGGACAGTTAAAGCCTGAATTTTTTACTGCGCATCATTTCTGCGAACCTTGTCCAGCAGGTCACGCAATACATTCAGTCCAAGGTCACGAGCATAAGAAATATTCCGCTCTGGAATGCCTTCGGGGTCCGGGTGTCCGGCAATGGCTTTTTCCAGGCTGGCTTCACGAATCAGGTGCAGCATGGGATAAGGCGAACGATTGGTGTAGTTGGCGGGGTCATCTTCCACCGAATCGGCAAAGCGATAGTCGGGGTGAAAGGTCGCCAGCTGGTAGACACCCTCGTAACCCTGCTCAATTAAAAGACCTTCTGCCAACGCAGCAAAGTCGAGGTAGTCCTCGAACACCTCGAAGCCAGACGGGTAAATCAGCAGTGTGGTTTCGATGCCGGTGTCATGATCCAGTCGCAGACATTCATCGACCAGCACTTCCAGCGCACCGCTCAACCGTGATTCAGGACTGACTGTATAGCGAATACTGTCGCGCTCCACTTCACGCCCGGCAAAGGGACAGAAGTTGTGCGCAACGATGACCTCCTCGACCCAGCGACGCGTATGGCGAATACAGGCTTCGTCATCCGCGTTCATCACTGCGCCTCAGGCGTTGGCCGCCTTGTCGGACTGTTGCTGGCTGCGCAGGTAGTCCTCGTAGCTGCCCTGAAAATCGACCAGCCCCTGCGGGGTCATCTCGATAATGCGTGTTGCCAGTGACGAAACGAACTCGCGGTCATGGCTGACGAAAATCAACGTGCCGGGATAGTGTTCCAATGCGGTATTCAACGACTCGATGGATTCCATATCCAGGTGGTTGGTCGGCTCGTCCATCATCATGATGTTGGGCTTCTGCTGCATCAGCTTGCCAAACAGCATACGGCCCTGCTCGCCACCGGAAATCACCTTGACGGACTTCTTGATCTCGTCCTGCGAGAACAGCATGCGGCCCAAAGTGCCGCGCACCACCTGTTCATCGTCACCGGCCTGCTTCCACTGGTCCATCCAGTCATACAATGTCATGTCCTCGGCAAAGTCATCGGCATGGTCCTGGGCAAAATAACCCGGTTCTGCATTCTCCGACAACTTTACCTCGCCACTGTCCGGCGCCAGGTCACCGGCGAGGCAGCGCAGCAGCGTGGTCTTGCCAATACCGTTGGGACCGATAATGGCAATGCGCTCACCGACTTCCACCAGCAGACTCAGGTCACTGAACAAAGGCTTGCCCGCTTCCCAGCCCCGCGACAGTCCTTCGACTTCCAGCGCCAGACGATACAGCTTCTTGTCCTGTTCAAAACGGATGTAGGGGTTCACACGACTCGATGGCTTGATGTCCTCGAGCTTGATCTTTTCAATCTGGCGCGCGCGCGAGGTGGCCTGCCTGGCCTTGGATGCATTGGCGGAGAAACGGCTGACAAAGGCCTGCAACTCGGCGATTTTGGCCTTCTTGCGCGCGTTGTCTGCCTGCTGTTGTTCACGCGCCTGGGTCGCTGCAGTCATGTATTCGTCATAGTTACCGGGGTAGACGCGCAACTCACCGTAGTCGAGGTCGGCCATGTGCGTGCACACGCTGTTCAGGAAGTGACGATCATGGGAGATAATGATCATGGTGCTGTTGCGCTCGTTGAGCACATCTTCCAGCCAGCGAATGGTGTTGATATCCAGATTGTTGGTTGGTTCGTCGAGCAGCATGATATCCGGGTCGGCGAACAGTGCCTGCGCCAGTAACACCCGCAGCTTCCAGCCCGGCGCCACGGCACTCATCGGGCCGTTGTGCTGCTCAATGGGAATATCCAGTCCAAGCAGCAGTTCACCGGCACGCGCCTCGGCACTGTAGCCGTCCATTTCCGCGAACTGCACTTCCAGCTCGGCGACCTTCATGCCGTCTTCCTCGCTCATCTCGGCAAGGGAGTAGATACGGTCACGTTCCTGCTTGACGGTCCACAGTTCATCGTGACCCATGATGACGGTATCGATAACCGTATGTTCCTCGAAAGCAAACTGGTCCTGGCGCAGCTTGCCGACGCGGATATTGGGCTCGACCATGACGGTGCCGGCGCTGGGTTCAAGATCGCCGCCGAGGATTTTCATCAGGGTGGACTTGCCGCAACCGTTGGCGCCGATGAGGCCGTAGCGGTTGCCGTTGCCGAACTTGACGGAGATGTTTTCAAACAGGGGCTTCGCCCCGAACTGCATAGTGATATTGGCTGTAGAGATCAAGATAATGTACCGAAGGTGCTGATTCAGAAAGGCGCGAGGCCAAAGCGGGGTATTATCGCATATTTTCAGCCATTCGGCTTG
>NZ_JBTTIO010000053.1:0-51407 GCF_058323355.1 Thiogranum sp. | reverse complement strand
CCTTGTACTCGTGCTCATTGAGTTGATTTAACCCCCAGTTCTTATACATGCGGGCATGCAGAAAATACTGGTTGATCGCGATGAGCTCGTTCTTGAGCACGCCATTCAGATACTGAATTGCTTTGGTGTCGCCTTTCATGGGTCGGCCTCCCTGTCTGGACGTGTGGGCATGGCTGGCTATCCCTGGACAGTCAGGGATTGGCTGGCTGAGCAGTCGGTGTGCAAACAGAATTTCTACCGCAAAAGTATACCGGCGCAACGGCTTGACGCAAGAACTAAGTCGCTGAAAATCAAGCAATAAGAAGCATTCGCATCCAGGCCTCGCCTCAACGGTGACGAAATGCAATTGACAATGATTCGCATTAGTGATTAACTGTTTGCCCTGTAAATTAACAACCCTTGTCGAGAACGATCACGATGTATGTATGTATCTGCAAAGGTGTAACGGACCGGGAAATACGCAACGCGGTCCAGGATGGCGCAAACACAGTTCGAGCCCTGCGCAAACAACTGGGGTGTACCGGTCAGTGCGGCAAATGTAAGCAGCAGGTGCGTGAAATCAGGGACGAAACACTGGCAGAACAGTGTGAAACACGACTCCCTGTTCTCGCCACCTCTACATGCTAATAAGAACGATTTGCATTTAGTTTATTTTTCTCTATAATGCGCCTCAGTCTACAACTGCACTGAGGAACTTTCAGCAATGAAACGCGCATTGAACACCAGTATCAGCCTTGCAACCCTCCTGGTGACCGCCTCCGTCGGCGCCACCGAAATGCCCTCCCCTGAAGTCATGTGGGATATCATCCAGAAGCAGCAACAGGAAATTAAGGCCCTGCAGAAACGGCAAGAGACGATTGATGAAAAGGTCGAAGCTACGGGCGAGGTCGTGGATCAGATACAGACTGGCGGCCCGGCCAGCGCCACTTCCGGTTACAAGCCGGAAAGAGCGGGGCACGGCGTCAGCAGTACCGCCTTTTCACACGGCAGCTCGGGCCGGACTGTCGTTGGCGGCTACGGCGAATTGCACTACAACAACCTGGACAACCAGACCAGCGGCGGCAGTGACAAGAAAGAAATCGACCTGCACCGTGCCATCCTGTTTCTCGGCCATGAGTTCAACGACCGCATCCGCTTCTGGTCTGAACTGGAGGTTGAACACGCCCAGGCCGGCGAAGGCAAAGGCGGTGGCGAAGTCTCCATGGAGCAGGCCTACGTCGAATTTGACCTTAACGAGAACCTCTCCAGTCGTGCCGGTCTGTTGCTGGTACCGGCCGGCATTCTGAACGAGGTCCATGAGCCCAACACTTTCTATGGCGTGGAACGCAATCCGGTGGAAAACAAGATTATCCCGACCACCTGGCGTGAGGGTGGCGCCAGTCTGAACGGCCGCTTTGGTGAAGGCTGGAGCTATGACCTGCTGGTTCACTCCGGGTTCAACACCAATGTCGGCAAAGACTACGCCGTGCGTAGCGGCCGGCAAAGTGCCCGTAAAGCCAACGCCAACGATCTGGCCTATACCGGACGCATCAAATGGACCGGCCTGCCGGGCGTAGAACTGGCCATGACCGTCCAGTACCAGACCGACATGACGCAGGGGGTTGACCCTTCCGCCGGTTCCGCCACCCTCGTTGAAGCCCACGTTATCGCCAATCGCGGCCCGTTTGGCCTGCGCGCCCTGTATGCCAGCTGGGACCTGGACGGCTCCGGCCCGGCCGCTGTCGGTGCAGACGAGCAGACTGGCTGGTACGTCGAGCCTTCCTTCAAGGTCACGCCGAAAGTGGGTGTATTTGCCCGCTACAACAGCTGGGACAACCAGGCGGGTAATTCCACTGACACGGAATACACCCAGGTCGATTTCGGTGTGAACTACTGGCCGCACCCGGACGTGGTGTTAAAAGCCGACTACCAGATTCAGGATGCCCCGTCCGGCAAGGATGAGTTCGATGGTTTCAACCTCGGCGTCGGTTACCAGTTCTGAGGCTGTCACTCAATCCTCAACTCAGGCAGAATACGGGGCGCTCCGGCGTCCCGTGTTCAATTCCGGTTAGTTCATGAAACCCATTACCTTCCGCTTGTTTATCCTGCTCAGCCTGTTACCCGTGCTGCTGTGGGCGCGTGGCACCTACCAGGAACCGCAGGATTTTCTCTCTGACAGTTTTAACGGCCAGGTGCCGCAACCCGCCGTGGTGTGGCTGACCGGTGAGCGCAAGCTGCGCGCACGTGAAATACTGGCACACGATTACCCGAGTCTGCGCATTCGCTACTGGCGCAAGAACCAGCGCAGTGCCTGGATACTGGAGGAAATCGGCAAGGACCACCCTATCACTGTGGGCGTGGTTATCCAGGACGGTCATCTTGAACGCATCAAGGTGCTCATCTTCAGGGAAAGTCGCGGCTGGGAAGTTCGCCACCCGTTCTTTACCGACCAGTTCAATGATGCCGGGCTGGGCAATGATGGCACACTGAATAAAACCATCGACGGTATTTCCGGGGCAACGCTGTCGGTACGAGCACTGAAGAAAATCGCCACCCTGGCCCTGTATCTCGATAGCGTAACGGTCAAGCCGCATGTCGAAACATCACCGTAGAAAACAACGCTTCAAGATACGCTCTTTCTATGTATGGCACCGCTACATGGGGGTCAGTGCGGCACTGTTCACACTGATCATCGCAGTTACCGGTATTTTGCTGAATCATACAGACGATTTTAAATTCAGCGACTCACATATCCAGTCTGAATGGATACTCGACTGGTATGGCATCAAGGCCCCGGAACAGTTGCTGAGTTTCCCGGTTGGCGACCGCCATATCACCCTGATGGGAGACGACCTGTACCTGGACAGAAAGGAAATTGGCGACAATTACCGTAACCTGACGGGCGCATTGCAAATCACCGATGTTATTGTTGTCAGCGTCAATAGCAACATGCTGTTACTGACACCGCGTGGGGAAATCATCGAACATCTCAAGCGCAAGGATGGCGTCCCCGCAGGCATCGAACAGATTGGCGTGGATGACACTGGCAAACTTGTAGTCCGCACGCTGCACGAAATTTACCAGCCGGACAGCGACTTTATTCGCTGGCAACGGCTCGACCGGGATAGCCGCCGTATCCACTGGGCGAACCCTGAACCACTGGATCCCGGCCTGAAGAAATTATTGCAGCATCATTTCAGGGGTGAAGTGCTGCCTGTCGAGCGCGTACTGCTCGACCTGCACAGCGGGCGTTTCTTCGGTAAACCCGGGCCGTGGGTATTTGATATTGCTGCGGCATTACTCATCCTGCTATCACTGACTGGCGGCTGGATCTGGCTGAAACGCCGTCGCTGACAACCGGTCTGATTTCAACGACCGGCACGCACCAGGCCACCGAGGCCCGCTTCATCCAGACTGTTGTGCAACAGGGCCTGCACGGCAGCCGCGTCTTCCAGTTGCCAGGTCTCTTCCAGCAAGTCGCGCATCTTTTCCGTGTTAAAGCTGCGTAACGCCCACTTCACACGCAGCAGGCTGGCCGCACTCATACTCAGTGAATCGACACCCATGCCGAGCAACAGTAATGCCGCTGCCGGGTCGCCGGCCATTTCACCGCACACACTCACCGGGCGATCCACGGCATGCGCCTCAACGACTACCTGGTGTATGGCACGCAATACCGCCGGGTGCAGCGCATTATAGAGTCCGCTGACCTGTGCATTATTGCGGTCCACCGCCAGCAGGTACTGGGTCAGGTCGTTACTGCCGATCGAAAAGAAATCCACCCGCTTTGCCATGGCCGGCACCTGGTACACCGCCGATGGCACTTCGATCATGACACCGATTTTCGGGAAGCTGATTGTTTCACCTTCCTCGAGCAGCTCTTCGTAAGCACGCCGCACCAGGCCCATGGCATCATCGATTTCGCTGACACAGCTGATCATCGGCAACATCAACTGTAAATTACCCAGCCCACTGTTGGCGCGCAGAATAGCGCGTACCTGGGTCAGGAAAATCTCCGGGTGATCCAGTGCAATGCGAATACCACGCCAGCCCAGGAACGGGTTTTCTTCCTCGACCGGAAAATACGGCAACGCCTTGTCACCGCCGATATCCAGCGTGCGTACCGTTACCGGTGATGGCGCAAAGGCTTCCAGCACCTGCCGGTAAATACGGAACTGTTCCTCCTCGCCCGGGAAGCGATCGCGGATCATGAAAGGCACTTCGGTGCGATAAAGCCCGACACCTTCCGCCCCGCAACGCAGCGATGGTGTGATATCCGTCAGCAGACCGGTGTTTGCATACAGAGGCACGTGTACACCGTCAGGTGTCTCGGATGGCAACTCGATAAGATCCAGCAAGTCCTGGGAAAGCGCTGCCTCTTCGGCCTGCAGGCGCTGGAATTCTTCGCGTATGGCGCGCGACGGGCGAACAAACAGGCGTGCCTGGTAACCATCGACGACAATGTCCTGACCTTCCAGCCGATTGACGGGCAGGTCTTCTACGCCCATCACCGCGGGAATACCCAGTGCACGCGCCAGGATGGCAACATGCGAGGCACTTGATCCACTCGCCGATATAACGCCGACCAGGTATTGCACCGGCACCTCGGCAAGCTGGCTGGCGCTGATCTCTTCACCGACCAGAATGGTGTTCGGCTGCCAGCAACGCCGGGCCGGGCTGGTACTTTGCAGATGCTCCAGAATACGCCGCCCGAGATCACGCACGTCGCTGGCGCGTTCGCGCAGGTACGGGTCTTCCATGGCCTCGAAGGCTCTCACGTGTTCAACAATGGTCTCGCGCAAGGCACCCGGCGCCCAGTTACCGGCACGAATCCCCTTGATGGTGCCATCGACCAGGTTCTCGCTGCGCAACATCATGATCAGCGCGTCAAACAGTGCAATGTCTTCTGCCGGTAACGAATCCACCATACGCGCCGACATCATGCGCATGTCACGCTCGACAGCAGCCACCGCGGCACGGAACTCCGCAATCTCTTTTTCTGTATCTTCCGCCGGCCGGTCCGGGATCGCTTCCAGGTTCGCCATCGGGTAAACCACATGCGCACGACCCACGGCCGCACCCGGCGTACCGGAGTTACCTTTCAATGCATAGCGGGATTCATCGGATTCCTGCAGCAGGCGGGTAATATCACCACTGGCTTCGGCATGACTGATTGCACCTGCCAGCTGTGCCGCCAGGGTAAACAGGAACGTTTCTTCCGGCTCGGCAAAACGCCGCCGTTCATGCTGGCGCACCACCAGCACACCCAGCACCTTGCGATGTTGCACAATCGGCACACCAAGAAAACCATGGAAAGGATCTTCGCCGATCTCACCGGTATAGACATAGGCCTTGTGCGAAGAGGCATCGTCGAGGTTGAGTATTTCCTCGCGACGCGCCACCACACCGACCAGGCCTTCGCCAAAATTCAGTCGCACCTTGCCCACGGCAGCCGTGTTATACCCGTCGGTCGCCATCAGAACATGTTGCTGACTTTCAGGGTCGGTGAGATACACCGAACAGACATCCACCACCATCGCCTGTTTAACGCGGCTGACGATAATGGACAGCGCACGCGACAGGTCCGGTGCACGGTTCACTTCCTGAATAATGCGTCTCAGGGTATCAAGCAAGTTTCAGATTCCATTCGAGTCAGGGCAAAGCCCGTGAGGCGTCTCAGCGCACCACCCTGTCCGGCACCTTGCCGTCGGGGAAGATCAGCGGCGCCAGTTCATTCAGCGCCTTTTTGTATACCGTTCGTTTGAAGGGAACCACTTCGCGCAGCGGGTGCCAGTAGTCCACCCAGCGCCAGTTATCAAACTCGGGCCTGTCACTCAGATCCAGCCTGACAAACCGCTCGTCGCTCAGCAACCGCAACATGAACCAGACCTGCTTCTGGCCAATACACACCGGCTTCTGGTGATGACGGATAAACCGTTCCGGCAACCGGTAACGCAACCAGCCTCGGGTCGAACCGAGCACATCGACATGATCCGGTTCCAGGCCAATCTCTTCTTCCAGTTCACGGTACATCGCCTGTTCGGGCGTCTCTTCTTTCTGGATGCCGCCCTGCGGGAACTGCCAGGCGTCCTGGCGTATCCGCCGCGCCCATAGCAACTGCCCCTCCGGATTTGTCAGGATAATCCCGACATTTGCTCTATAGCCATTTGAATCAATCACTTGCGCGCTCTGTGGAATCTTTTACTGTATAAAACCATTGTACACACGGCGTCAATCGGCGCAAATCTGCCGCACAAAGTCTGATTTACCTTTGCCGGCGGGGCGACTATCCTGCACCCTCAGGTTATCTTATCGGATAAAAATCATGGCGTTGGCGCTTTTCGACCTCGACAACACACTGCTGGATGGCGACAGCGACTACCTGTGGGGCTGTTTTCTCGCGGAACACGGTATTGTCGACGCCGAAGCCTACGAAGCCGAAAATCAACGCTTTTACGACCAATATCTCGACGGAAGCCTGGATATTCACGAATTTTTGCGTTTCCAGCTCAAGCCGCTGGCCGACCACAGCCGACAGCAACTGGAAGCCTGGCGTGAAGAATTTCTGGCCATCAAGATCGAACCGATCATGCTCGACAAGGCCAGGGCATTACTTGACCGGCACCGGGCGGCCGGTGATGAGCTACTGATTATTACCGCGACCAATCGTTTTATCACCGAACCCATTGCCGAACGCTACGGCGTCAGGCATTTACTGGCGACAGAACCCGAACTGCGTGACGGCGAATACACCGGTGGCGTCGTCGGCGAACCCTGCTTCCAGGGCGGCAAGGTCAAACGCCTGCAACAATGGCTGGCCGACAATCATGCATCGCTGAACGGCAGCTGGTTCTACAGTGACTCGCACAACGACCTGCCACTGCTGGAACAGGTCGAGTACCCGGTTGCCGTCGATCCCGATGACAAACTCCGCGTACTGGCCAGCGAACGCGGCTGGCCGGTGACCAGCCTGCGTTGACCGCGTGAAACCACTACGCGCCCTGCCGCTGTTTGCCGTACTCGGTGTCGCCAGCCTGGCCGGCCTCTGGCTAAGCCTCGACACCGGAACTGCCGCCATCAGCCTGCGCGATATGCTCGCGGATGGCAATTCACTCAACACGCAAATCCTGCTGGAACTGCGACTGCCGCGCACCGCCACGGCGTTTGTCACCGGCGCCTTGCTGGCCATTGCCGGCGCGCTCATGCAAGTGCTGTTGCGTAACCCGCTGGCCGATCCCTATATCCTCGGCGTATCGGGAGGCGCCTCGGTCGGCGCGCTACTGGCCCTGCTGCTGGGCGCCGGCGCCATCATGCTGCAGGCCTCGGCCTTTGCCGGCGCTTTACTCTCGACACTGCTGGTATTCGTGCTGGCGCGCGGGCGCGGCAACTGGAACACCACCCGCCTGCTACTGACCGGCGTGGTGCTGGCCGCCGGCTGGGGCGCACTCATCAGCCTGTTGCTTGCCATCAGCCCGGCCAGCCGGATACAGGGCATGCTGTTCTGGCTGATGGGCGACCTCGGCTATACACAATTGCCCGTTACCGGCAGCATGGTTTTGCTGTTTACGGCATGGTTTGCCATGGCGCTGTCCCCGTCCCTGAACCTGCTGGCCGGTGGCGAGTTGCGCGCGGCCTCACTGGGTGTCGAGGTGAATCGACTGCGCCTGCTGCTTTATCTGCTGGCGTCGCTGGCGACAGCGACAGCCGTCACCCAGGCGGGCAACATCGGTTTCATCGGCCTGATCGCGCCACACATGCTGCGCCTCGCCGGCGCGCGCGATTACCGCATACTGATACCTGGCGCAGCGCTGCTGGGTGGCGCATTACTGTTGTTTGCCGACGCCCTGTCGCGCAGCCTGATTGCACCGCAGTTGCTGCCGGTAGGGGTGCTGACCGCACTGCTGGGTGTGCCGATGTTCCTGTTCCTGCTGTACCGCGCACAGGACAACCGACATGGATAAAAACACACCGTTACTGCGGGCCACCGATGTCGATATCCGCATCGACAACACATGCTTTGCGCAGCGACTGAACCTCGCTGTCGAGGCCGGACAGTGCTGGTGCATCCTCGGCCGCAACGGTGCCGGCAAGACCACTCTGCTACATACGCTCGCCGGCCTGCATGCGCCTGCTGCCGGCAGCATTCAGCTCGAAGGGCAATCGATCCAGGCGCTACCGCGAAAACGCGTCGCACAGCAGCTCGGCGTACTGTTCCAGAACCAGGAAGACCCGTTCCCGAGCACGGTGATGGAAACCGTCCTGCAGGGGAGACACCCGCACCTGCATGGCTGGCAATGGGAAACTGAAGCAGACATCGATATTGCCAGCAACGCACTGGCACAAGTCGACCTCGAAGGTTTCAGACAACGCAATGTCCAGACACTGTCCGGTGGCGAACGTCAGCGCGTCGCCATCGCCACCCTGCTCACCCAGCAACCCCGCCTGCTGCTGCTCGACGAACCGACCAATCACCTGGACCTGCATCACCGCATTCATATCCTGCAAAAACTGCGCGATCACGCCCGCCGGAACAACGCAGCCATCATCATGGTGCTGCACGACATCAACCTGGCTGCGCGCTTCTGCGACCATGTGTTACTGATGCGTGGCGACGCACACATCCAGCTCGGCAGAAGCGGCGATATTCTTCAGACTTCCGCCCTGGAAAGCGCCTTTAACCACCCGTTAATCGCCATTGAAACCGCACATGGGCAAGCCTGGCTGCCTGAATAATTGTTAACTATTTCGACAAACAGTCAGCGGCGCTAATTTTTCCGGCTCCACTGTCAGCTCCATACAAACCCTCCCAGGCCTTTGTATAAATTATCTTTTACCTCCATTCCAGACGAGCCAGCCGATACCCGAATGTCGGTGAATTTTACATTGTTTCAAGGCAGCATTTTCCTGGCCACGCTAAGCGACTGAGTTTCCAGCAGCTTCTGAAACGGCACAGCAGTTGCTTGTATACTCAGGTAAAATATCCGCGGAAAGGCGTCCATGATTTCAGGTGACCCAATGGCTGTGCTGAATAGCGAAACCACCCTCGCGGAACGACGCGGCCAGAAAGACCGCCGCCGCCATAGCTGGCGCACCGTGACCTACTGCGGTCTCCACGGCCGTGGCCGGCGTCGTCAGGCGCGCCGCGCGGGGCACAACTACTACCTGGACTGGTATGAACCCGGACTGGTCCTAACCGGACTTGGCGTGCTGCTGCTGAGTTGCCTGGACGCACTCCTGACACTTACGCTACTCAGTCACGGCGCTTACGAAGCCAATCATTTCATGGCCCATCTGCTGGAAATAAGCACCCGCACATTCGTCGCGACCAAAATCGCTATCACCTGCGTCGGTGTCCTGTTCCTGCTGATGCATTCGCACTTCCGTATACTGAAAGTCACCAGCGGCAAGCAAATGCTGAAGCTGCTGCTATTCGTGTACGGTACGCTTATCGCGTACGAGATCGTACTGTTGAGGGTTATCCTGTGACAAACAGGATCAACTGGAAAACAGCCGCTGCCACCAGCGGCGCCGGTTGCCGGGTTGCGGCATCGGCGCTTGCAAGTCGGCTGGCGGCAGCTTGGAAAGAATCCAGCCGGGCAGGGGCGGGTTATCACTGTAGCCGCAGGACACCCCAAGGTTGTTCGGGTCAAAAATTTTCACGAAACCGGGGTTAGCCGGGTCGTCGACATAGACAATGCCGCAGTAGTCTTCTTCGTGTTCCTTGCGCAATAACACGTCGATTTCATCGACAAAGCGCAGTACGTCATCCGCCCCGGCCACTGTTTCCGGTGGCGTTTCGCCTACCGCATAAACATACCAGTCACCGCCCGCATCCTCGCGCAACCGCCCCCACAGCGCATCAAGATGCTCCCAGCGCAGCACGCCGTAAAACGTACCCCTGAACTCACGGTGAAACTCGCTTTTCAGGTTTTCTGTCATCCGTCTACCCGCCATACAATACTGTCAGCCAAGCCTAATACAGTCACCGACCCAACTCAACGGCAAACCCTGCGCCGCAAAAACTCACTTTAAACTCATAGAGTTACCTGATCACCCCCCTTGACACACTGGCCGTCCGGCGCGTACAGTAATGCGTCGCCCTGAACCACTTTGACCCACCCATGGATCTACGTATCGCCGCTTTTATTACTGTCTCGACGCTGGCGCACGGCGCTGCGGCGCTGTGGTTCGATGTCGACCATACTTCGCCGCTGGCCATTGGCGGTGAAGCGCAGGTGTTACGTGTTGCACTGCAGCCTGCGCGACAGGCCGGCAAAACAGATCATGCAGAAAACCGGCCGGTACAAATTCCAGGCCAGGCAAAACTGTCAACAACCCGCAAGCCACGTCCGGTAAAGACCGCCGTACCCCATATACAGGCAGAAACGACAACCCGGGAAACAAAACCCCGGCCCACCAGCGAACGGCTTGCCACAAGCAGCAATACGCCGGCATTGCCACGCCATCGTGCTGCAGAGAACGCCAGCGAACAGATCAGCGCTGCGCTAAAAAACCGACTGGCGAAACATTTTGAGTACCCATGGCTGGCACGGCAACGTGGCTGGCAGGGTCGCGTACTGCTGTCACTGCGTGTCGCAAGTAACGGTGACCTGAGTGACTGGAGGATTGTGCAGACTTCCGGCTATCGCACCCTTGATCAGTCTGCACTCAGGGCTGTACGTCGCATCGAACACCTTCCTCAGGCCAGACACTGGCTCAACGGCGGGTCACTGGAAGTCCGGCTCCCCGTACAATACAAGCTGCTCGACAGCTGAATACATGGGACATCGTCTGTCAAAGATCTATACCCGTACCGGTGATGATGGCAACACCGGGCTCGGTGACGGGTCGCGGGTTTGCAAAGATGAATTCCGCATCGAAGCCATTGGCACGATTGATGAGCTGAACAGCCAGATCGGCGTCATGTTGAGTGGAGAGCCCCCCGACACAGCGCGCGCGGCGCTGACCGAAATCCAGCACCGGCTGTTCGATGTTGGCGGTGAATTGTCGATCCCGGGGCACACCATGATCGATGCCGCTGCTGTTGAGCAACTGGAACAACAACTCGATGCGCTGAACGCCGACCTGCCGATGCTGAAAGAATTTATCCTGCCGGGTGGCTGCGCGTCTGCCGCGCACTGCCACCTTGCGCGCAGTGTGTGCCGGCGAGCCGAACGGCGACTGGTCACACTGGCCAAAAGCGGGCCGGTCAATCCAGCTGCTGTTCACTACCTCAACCGGCTTTCGGATTACCTGTTTGTACTCGCCCGCCACCTGAATAAAAACGCACAGGTACCCGACGTACTCTGGCGACACGAACGCTGATCAATTCGCCTTGCGCGCTTCATCAACGCGCTCACACAACTCCTGCGCTGCCTGCAAGGCTCTTGGCGTTTGCCGTTCCAGGGTTTCCGCCGGCACGCTATACAGGTGATTACCACGTACAGCGCGCAGGTCTTTCCACTGCCGCCAGCGCGCCTGCCAGTTCGTGCTTTTGCCAGGATGCCGGCCGGCAAGCAATACGTCGGGGTCCGCTTTCAGTACTGCCTCCAGATCCACTGTTGGCGCAAGGTCCGGCAGATCGGCAAAGATATTCCGCGCGCCGCACAGGTGCATCCAGCGGCTGATCAGGTGCCGGCCGTTAATGGTCATCAGGGGTTGTTCCCATACCTGGTAAAACGCCGTGACCGGCCTTCGATGGGCATAACGTGTCTGCAAGACACTTACACCTTCACGAAAAGCCTTCGCCGCCCGTTGCGCCTGCACTTCACTGCCGGCAAGACGTCCCAGCGCCAGCAGGTTTTCCGCAATACCGTCGATATCGCCCGGCTCGGAGTAGAACACCGGCACACCGAAACCTTCCAGCTGATGCAACTGCGCCCTTGCATTACCGCTCAACCAGGCCACCACCAGGTCCGGTCGCTGCGCCACTATGGCTTCCACATTCAGACCTGCGCCACTACCTGTGCGCGGTAACCGCCGGGCGGCCGGGGGCCAGTTACTGTACTCCGACACGGCGACCACACGGTCACCAGCACCGGCGGCAAACAACAGTTCGGTTACATGTGGTGAAAGACTCACGATCCGCTGTGCCGGTTGCTCCAGTCGAACGGTCCGGCCCGCGTCATCGGAAACTTCCACGGCAGCATGTACCACACCATTCAGCAGGCCAATCACCAGTATTGCGAAGCACGCTTTCATGAGCACCATTCTACGCGATGGACGAAAGCCGGGTATAATCCGCCGCCAGTTGAATTCAGGGGCAACACACATGAAAAATCCTGTGGTCATCATTGGGCTGGGTGAAATGGGCGGCGTATTCGCCCGCGGTTTCCTGCGTGACGGGTACCCGGTTTATCCTGTTACGCGAGAAACAGACTGCGAAGCGCTGGCCACCAGGCTGCCCTCCCCGGAACAGGTGCTTGTTGCCGTGGCCGAGAAAGACCTGCACCCTGTATTGAAAAATATTCCCGGGACCTGGCGCGACCGCATTGCACTCCTGCAAAACGAATTGCTACCCGGCGACTGGGCACAGTACGGCTACAAAAACCCTACCGTCATCTCGGTCTGGTTTGAAAAGAAAAAGGGGCAGGACGCCAGGGTTATTATCCCCTCGCCGTGCTTCGGCCCGGAAGCCGAGCTGCTGGCTGAAGCACTTGGCCGTATCGATATCCCCGTGGCTGTACTGGATAACGCCGACCAGCTGCTATTCGAACTGGTACGCAAGAATGTCTATATTCTCACCACCAATATTGCCGGTCTGACAACCGGTGGAAACGTTGGTGAACTCTGGTCACAACACCAGGGGCTTGCCCGTGACATAGCCAGTGAGGTCATCGCCCTGCAGGTAAAACTTACCGGTCGCAGCCTCAATCGTGAAGCCCTGATCAGCGCCATGGTGGAAGCCTTTAACGGCGATACTGAACACAAGTGCATGGGTCGCAGCGCGCCCGCCCGCCTGCAGAGAGCGCTGGAGCTGGCTGCGCAGTACGGTGTAGACGTGCCGGTGATGAAACGGATTGCAGCGCAGACCCTGTCACCGGCATAGGCTTTACACCTTGCCCAGGGTGTTCTGGTCCGTGTGGTGGAATATCGCCTTGTTAACCGGTATCCATAACTGGGTATCTTCCTTGTAACTGAATGTCCCGTCATCGTTGATCGTGACGTCCAGAAGATACTTCATGGTCTTGTAGGATTCATCCAGGTACTTGTTTGACAATATGCCGTAGGTTTCGGAACCCACCTCGGCGGACAGGTGAAAGCTTTTGCTGTCCGCCTCGGCATCGCCACCGGCATTGACCAGAACCCCGCGGGGTACCATGAAACAGCGCAGCACCTGTTTGTTGCCAGCATCCCACAACCAGTAACCCAGCTCTTCATGAAAGGCATCGTCTTCACCCAGACGCCAGGCCGTCATCGAATAGCGCAGGCCATACAATTCCTGCGGGCCGTTTCTGACCGGGCCAAGCGGCTCAAAAACCGCTCTCTCCCGGTAGCGGGTTTCCGTTTCCTTGCTGTGGACCCGGGAAACATCAATACCTTTGTCGCCTTCCCAGGTTCCTGCCAGTGCTGCCAGGGGGCCGAGATTTTCCATTATCGTGTCACTCATAGTTGCTCCTTAATACAAGAACCCGGAAACCGGATGATGCCGGTCGTTCCTCATCGGCAACGATTTCCGGCAAATCCGTGCCGCATCCATTTCAGCGCCCGCAAGCGGCCTTTAACCGGTACTCCAGGCACGGGGCGTTTCATGCCATTATCGGCCGGGCTACATTCAGCCGGACCAACCGGCCAGGGTCAGCAGGGACAGCGCCACCACCCAGATCGTCAGTGTACGCCACACCAGGCGCATGGCGGCGCGCACGGGTGAAGCAACGCCCTCGATAACCGTATCACCATCAGACATACCCAGCGCACCCTCGCCGGTAGACGCCAGCACCTGGTATGAACCTTCGCTGCCGCGCGGCATTTCGCGGTGTGCAGCGCGCCAGCCTTCAATGGCGGCATCGAAATGGCCGCTCAGTGCATAACCCAGCGCCAGCAGGCGCGCAGGAATCCACACCAGCACACTGTATGCCCATTCAATCGCATCACCATACTCACCGGGTTCCCGGCGCTCGCTATACAGCACCACCACAGAGCGATACATGACAGCACCGACCGGCCCCAGCACCACAAACCAGAACAGCACAGCAAACAGGCGATCATTGGCTTCCGTCAGCACGGCACGCGTGACCTGGCGTTCACCGGCATCGCCCTCTTCCAGTTTTTCCTCACCGAGCAGGCGGGCGGCGGCCCGCACACGCAGATCCGTGTCGCTGGAGTCCGCCACTTCACAATACGTGTTCACATCAATCGCGAGATCTCGCGGACCAAGACAGTAAACAAAGGTGGCCACGTAGAACAGCAAGCCGACCAGCCCGAGCAGCATATCGTGCAACCAGACCTGCAACAGGCCAGTCAGCAACCACACCGGCAACAGCACCAGCATGACACCGGGGATACCGTTCCAGATGTCACCGGAAAGACGCGTATGCACAGCATCCGCCCAGGCGAGAAACTGCCGGTAATGACGGTACGCGTGCAGGTGCGTGAGCAGACGGTCTGCAATAATGCCCAGAATGGCTGAAATCAGTGTCATGGTGCTGCCAGGGTGAGGAAGACCGGCTTACGCTACCGGTTGCGTGCGCGGACTGTCAAGCCGGCAGGCCGGGTTATCACGACCATCCGCGCCGGATGCCACCAAAGAAGATGTGTCGCGTACGAATGTCTCAGGGCGTGGCAATTGATCTTCCCGGGCTGCTGGTCGTAGAAGTTGGCGCCTCTTCAAACGCAAGGTCCTGCGCAAACCGGGCAGGAAAACTTTCATACCGTTTTCACTGCTTCTGGTAGGTTCCCAGCAACGCTGTTTGCGAGATGATGTGTCCTTTCATGGCCGCTTCCAGTTCTGACCTGGTCGGTGTATTCAATCCTTCGAGCACGGTATCGAGCGCGTACAGTTTGTGAAAATAACGGTGTCGCCCGATGGGGGGACATGGTCCGCCGTAACCGGTTCGCTTCCAGTCATTCAGGCCCTCCCTCGTACCGGGCGGCAGATTTTCCGAGCCGACGTCCTCGGGCAGACCGCTAACGTCCGGGGGTATGTTGTATAGCAGCCAGTGGACCCAGGTCATTTTCGGTGCCTTCGGATCCGGTGCGTCCGGGTCATCGACGATCAGCACCAGGCTGCGCGCCGTTTCTGGCATACCCGTCCATGTCAGTGGCGGAGAGATGTCCTCACCCTGACAGGTGTACCGGGATGGAATGGCGCCTCCGTGTTCGAAAACGCTGGATTCGAGTAGAAGTGTCATGTTGCCGTCCCTCGGTAATAAGCTGGTATCCGCGAAAACAAGGCTGCAGTTTACGAGCGCCGCCAGGATCAGCGCGCCCCGTACCCATTTAACTTTGTAGCGTCGTGATGGTTTCACAGGAAACCTGCTCCGTCAGCAGAGCATTCTATAACCGTAGACGTACAGGAAGAATAAAAGCCATTTTCCCAAAAGTCCAAAATTATTGAACAACCGGTCATCCCGCCTTTCAGCCCGAACACTGCCGTCATCGTTTGAATATTTATCTGCTTTTCATCGGATTGGTGACCGTTTCAGGCCAGCAGGGTATGCAGTTGTGTCCAGTCGAAGGCGGGGCCGGGATCGGTCTTGCGGCCCGGGGCAATATCAGCGTGGCCAACGACATCCTGTGCACCGATATCCGGGTAATGTGTACGCAGGGTACGGATCACGCCGGCCAGTTGCCGGTACTGTTCGGGTTCATAGGGCGCTGCATCCTGCCCCTCCAGTTCGATACCGATAGAGAAATCATTGCAGGCTTCGCGGTGCCGGTAACAGGACTTGCCCGCATGCCAGGCGCGGCACGAAAACGGCACATACTGCACCAGTTCACCATCGCGGCGAATCAACAGGTGGGATGACACGCGAAGGTCCGCAATTTCGGCAAAATACGGGTGCGCCGCGCTATCCAGCCGGTTAGTGAAAAAATCATCGATCCAGGGGCCGCCGTATTCACCCGGCGGCAAGCTGATACCGTGCACCACAATCAGGGAAACGGCGCCCGGCGCCGGTCTTTCGTCGCAATTCGGCGACAAAACACGTCGAACATCTACCAGCCAGTCGCCATCTTCTGTTAATTGCATTATGTTTACCGTTGCCAGCTGTGACGCCATTATCGCGCGCCGGCCTGTTCCGTTACAATACGGCGCAGTTTTCTTGTTCAGGATGCATCAGGAGTTTTTGTGAAATCGATTATTCTTTCTCTCGTCCTCGTTTTGGGCGTATTCGGCCAGGCCGTGGCGGAAACCCGCTACGTGAGTGACCGGCTGGAGATCCAGATGCGTGCCGGCAAGGGCACCCAGTTTCGTATCCTGCGCAGCCTGCCCAGTGGCACACCGCTGGAGGTTCTGGAAGTCGACAAGCAGAACCAGTATTCGCGCGTGCGGGCGCCGGACGGTGTGGAAGGCTGGGTACTCAACCACCTGCTGATGTCAGGTCCGTCGGCACGCGACCGGCTGGCAAAGGCGGAAAAGAAACTCGCCAGGCTGGAACTGGAGAACCGCAAGCTGAAGACCGCACTGGCGGAACTGCGCAAGGCCAAGGGCAGCACCGACCAGGAACGCAGCGCGCTGAAGAAGGAAGCCAACAAGCTCAGCCAGGAGCTGGAGCGTATTCGCCGCACCGCGTCGAGCGCACTGGCCATCGACGCCGAGAACAAGGAACTGAAAAGCCGTATCGTTGGCTACGAACGCCAGTCGCAAAGCCTGTTGCAGGAAAACAAGAGCCTTAAAGACCGCACCGCGCGCGACTGGTTCATGGTCGGCGCAGGGGTGATTCTGCTGGGCATGATTATCGGGCTGATCATTCCGCGCATTCGCTGGCGCAAGAAATCCAGCTGGGATTCGTTGTAACGCAGAAAATATTACTCGTCCGTCACGCAGCCGTGTGAGGCATCCTTTACGTTCTTGATGTACTTGTAGAGCGTGCCACGCGTTGCCGTGTAGTCCGGCATCGTCCATTCACTGCGACGCTTTTCCATTTCCTCGTCGCTGACATCCACATCGAGACGCTGTTTGCCGGCATCGATGCTGATGATGTCACCGTCGCGGACCAGGCCGATCGGGCCGCCTTCCTGCGCCTCCGGCACCACATGACCGATAATGAAACCGTGCGATCCACCGGAGAAACGGCCGTCGGTAATCAACGCAACATCCTTGCCCAGGCCGGCCCCCATAATGGCTGATGTCGGGGTGAGCATTTCCGGCATGCCGGGACCACCCTTCGGACCTTCATAGCGAATGACTACCACATCGCCCTTCTGGATCAGACCTTTTTCCAGGCCGGCCAGCATGGCTTCCTCACGGTCGAACACGCGCGCCGGCCCCTTGAAGGCCAGGCCTTCCTTGCCGGTAATCTTGGCCACCGAGCCGCCGGGCGCGAGATTGCCCTTGAGAATCTGGATGTGTGCGGTTTTCTTGATCGGTTTGTCGATGGGCATGAAAACCTCCTGCCCCGGCGTCAACCCCGGCACATCGGCGACATTTTCCGCCAGCGTTTTACCGGTTACCGTAAGGCAGTCGCCGCTCATCAAGTCCTGTTCCAGCAGATATTTGATCACCGCTGGTGTACCACCCACATTGTGCAGGTCTTCCATGACGTATTTACCGGACGGCTTTAGATCAGCCAGGAATGGTACGCTGTCGCTGATCTTCTGGAAGTCGTCGATCGTCAACGGAACATCCACAGCACGCGCCATGGCGAGCAAGTGCAGCACGGCGTTGGTGGAACCGCCAAGCGCCATGACGATAACCATGGCATTCTCGAATGCCTCGCGGGTCATAATGTCGCGCGGCTTGATATCACGTTCCAGCAGGTAACGAATTGACTGGCCAGCCTGCAGGCACTCTTCCAGTTTGCCGGGATCGATCGCCGGGATCGAGGAACTGTAGGGCAGGCTCATACCCATCGCCTCGATCGCGGAAGCCATGGTGTTGGCTGTGTACATGCCACCGCAGGCGCCGGCACCCGGGCAGGAATGCGCAACAATCTGTTTGCGTTCCTCGTCGTCGATCTTGCCGGCAAGATATTCGCCATAACTCTGGAACGCGGATACCACGTCCAGGGTGGCGTTCTTCCAGTGTCCGGGCTTGATGGTGCCGCCATAAACCATCAATGCCGGCCGGTTGACACGGCCCATGGCGATCATCACGCCGGGCATGTTCTTGTCACAACCGGGAATGGATATATTGGCGTCGTACCACTGTGCGCACATGACGGTTTCGATGGAGTCGGCGATGATATCGCGCGACTGCAACGAGTAACTCATGCCATCGGTACCCATGGAAATACCGTCACTGACACCAATGGTGTTAAACCGTAGCCCGACCAGGCCAGCTGCCTGCACACCTTCTTTCACTTTGGCGGCCAGGTCGTTGAGGTGCATGTTACAGGTGTTGCCTTCCCACCAGACGCTGGAAATACCGACTTCGGCTTTCGCCATGTCCTCGGGTTTCATGCCCGTGCCGATCAGCATCGCCTGCGAGGCGCCCTGTGAACGGGGTTCGGTGATACGGGAACTGTAGCGGTTCAGTTTGTCAGCCATTGCTCTTCCTCTGGGCGCCCGGACAGCGCCATTACCGGCAAAGCGGACTATTGTACCGGGCAATGCGCGGCCCTCCAATGGCGTGCGGAAAAATGACTGCCAGCGTTGAATGGCACTAAGGAAGGTCTGATTAATTCGTCATCGGCGCAGGCCGGGATCCAGGCGGTTTGATCAGGCTTTCTGGATTCCCGCCTGCGCGGGAATGACGGGATTTAAGGCTTAACTTAGTGCCATTCACTGCCAGCGTTAAATCCGGTTATTTGTTGCTTTCCAGCCCGGGATGCCAGGTTACAGCCGCCCCGCCCCTGCGCTTGGCGGCATACATGGCGACATCCGCACAATGGAGTATCTGTTCGTAGCTGTCACCGTGTTGCGGGTACAGGGCTATGCCGATGCTGGCACCCAGGCTGAGCTGGTGCCCCGCCACCCTGAATTCTTCCTGCAGTCGTTCCGAAACCAGTCTCGCAATAGCTTCTGCACTGCCACCACCGGTTGCCGGAAGCAACAGGGCAAACTCATCCCCGCCAAGACGCGCCGCTGTATCGGTTTCGCGCACACAGCTGCGTATGCGCTCCGCGACCAGCCTGAGTACCGCATCCCCCGTCAGGTGACCGAGTGTATCGTTGATCTCCTTGAACCGGTCCAGGTCGATCAACAGAAAGGCCATGCTGTGGTCCTGGCCACGCGCACCTTTCAGGGCGGCCTCGACACGCTTCTGCAACAGTACACGATTGGGCAAGCCTGTGAGGTAATCGTGCCGGGCCTGGTGCCGCATCTCGTTTTTCTTCTGCACCAGTTCGTCACGCATGTGATCCAGCGCCTCGGCCAGTGCAGAAATTTCTGACACCCGCGTCCTGACCTGCAGCGCGGCCCCGTAATCGCCTCGCGCGATCTTTTTCGCGGCCTCGCTCAACTGATGAAGCGGGCCGGCGAACTGGCGCCCGAGCAACATGGTGATGGAGAAAGCAACGAGGATAAAACCCAGCATCAGGTAAAGACCGTGCCGGTAGACCTGTAAAGACTGCTCCCGGGTTGGCATTTCGTCGTACCCGAGCTGGAGTTCACCCATGCGTTCACCGTTAGCACCGAACAGGGGCACAACAATGTGATACAGCTTGTCACCCCCCTGCCCGAAAAAGAAATCCTCTTCAAAGGGCGATGCCAGGCGCACCTGCCGGCCGGCGTGGATAAGGTAACCCCTGCTGTCCACGATCCTGGAAAACGCGATGCGCCCGCTGATCAGGGCTTCTTCCAGTTCATTTTCCAGTCTTTCAAATCCTCCCCCCGCCTGACTGATGGACGCCAGCTGATAGGCATCATTTCGCGCATGGTCGACAAACTGGCTCTCGTAATTCTTTTGCACCAGGTACAAAACGCCACCAAACAGCAACGGCACCATGATCAGGAAAAGGAACAGTGCCGCAATGGCGATACGCCCGGTAAGTGTCGAGAAAAAAGCCCTCATCGCACCCGGCCTTTCCATAACACCTGGATGATATACAGCTCTGGATACTCTCTTGCATCCTGTTCCCACATAACACTGACGCTGCCAGGAATCGACTTCAGCGCCTCAACCAGATCACGCTGCCGTTCGAAACGGGGTGGCTGCACACGACCGGTACGAAACGTCTGCGACAACAACTGACGCTCATAGCGGCGCTCGGACATATAGACAACTTTTTGCAGGAACACCTCGTTCAACAGGATATCCGCGCTGCTGCGCAACGCCTTGAGCGGCTGGCCATTGACAGAAACAGGAATCCCCAGAAAGACCCGGCGCAACTGGTTTGGCGTCAACTGTACACCGCCCATATCACTGCCGCTGACCAGGACCAGGGTAACCTCCCGCGGTTCATCGGCGGACAGCGGCAACCCGCTGAGCAGCAGGAGCAGTCCCGCAAAAATGATGCAGCGCCTGATCATGGGAAAACGGCGCTCCAGTTCAGGAATGTTTCGCCAAACGTCCTGCTACGCGCACGATTGCGTGAATACTCCAGTTTCAACGCCTGCCTGGAAGTAAAGTCCCAACGCAACCCCAGCACCCGGCGCCCGGGGATAAAATTATTCATTAACCGGAGGTATGGGTCATTGTCATCGCCAAAGCTCTGCTCAAGGCGGGCATAGGGTGTCCATATTTCGTGGGCCAGGTAATCTGCCTGCACATAACCACTGGCAAAGTCCCCGCTTTCCCTGGTTCTGCTGTCAGACAGCTCGTCACTTGCCACGTACAGGGCGCCGCTCAATGTGATGTCTGCAAACTGCCAGCTGGAAAACACACCGGCAATGGCCAGCTTTAGTGTATCGAAGGTGGAGTTTCTGACGGGCATTTCAACATAACTGGCAAATACGCCAGCCTGGTCACCCAGTGCGCTGTCCGGGCGATAGGAAATACGCCCCGTAATACTGAACTTGTGTTTACCGCTGCCAATATCGAGCAGGTCAACCGAATGCAGCATGGCGTTACTGCCAACCCGTAATTCGGGACCTGTGCCGACCAGCAGTGAGTAATCAAACGCATGGTTCCCGCTGGTGTGCGTCGTATCGAGCAAAAGACCAATGATATGACTGGGGAACACTCCGCCCCTGTCATCAAAGCGGGCGACCTCCGGGCGGCTGATCGAAGATTGCAGATAATTGCCATGATGGTACTGGGTGTTCCAGTACCCCAATGGATTATGCACCCGGCCGGCCCAGAGCGTTGTCTGGTGTGAAAAGGCATAACCCAGTTTCAGGCGTTCAGCCTCGACCCCATTATCCGTCAGAACCACTTCACCCAGTAGTCGCAGGCGACCACGGCGGGCCGTAGCGAATAAATCCACCAGTGGGGTTGTTTCCGTGTCAGCCAGCGACTCGCCCTGGTGATGGTCGAAGCGTATTTCGGGAAAAAACAGTAACTCCCCCTCAGCCAGCAACCGCGCCGAAAACAGCGCGCCAATGAGGAAAATCAATAAACTCCGAATGTGGTAGCTACGCCACATAGCCATAATCATAGCTGCTCTTTTTTCCCATGCCGCTTCCTGTTCTTTTACCCCGTCTCCTGCGTGGGCGGCACCGTCTCAAAATAACTTAGCGACAAATCACGCACTTTATTTATGGTTATGTGGCTGAGCAGCAATATGAAGATTGCAAGTTCCGTCGAATAACAGGAAGACTGAAGAAACACAGAGTACCGGGGTGCCTCCGGGCAACCCGGCACTTCACTGAAAACAGGCTGTGGAATAAGCCGTATTAGAATACAAGCTGCCAGTTGGCCAGAAACTGCCAGTCGGCGCTCATTTGCAAACCGTCAAGGTCTTCATATACAGGTATACCGGCTTCCATGGATAGCCGGTTGCCCTGAAATACACCGCCCGGCCCGTAGATATTTATACCGGCCAGCAAATCGATGCGCGACCCGCCCTGAAGGTCAGGGTCTGCCGTTGCCACCATCATGGGATCAAGCCTGGCATCAGTGCCTTTGATCCTGTCCCAGCGTTGCCCTTTCAGGCGTAATGAAGCTTTCAAGCGTGATGATAACGAACGGGTGGCCCAGCCACTCACTTCCAGACGGTCACCTAACGTGTATTCGTTATCGTTTTCCCCGAGCCGGATTGTTGCCATTGCCTGCGCACCCCAGCACCAGCCATTGGCCTGCCGCGTCCAGGTTATTCCAGGCAACAGGTTCCATGTACCGGATCCTGGCTGCATCGGGTAAGGCAACTGTGCGCCGGAAGCCGCCGGGGTATCATCACTTGCATCAATTTCACCCGTCGGCGCGGACAGGCCAAGCGTCAGTAACAACTGTTGCCGCAATGCGCTCTGCAAGGTAAAAACACCCCTGAGACTGACATCCCCAACACCGTCACTGTGCGTGGTAAAACGATCGCCCATACGGGTTATGTGGTCCATGTCCTTGCGAACCAGCGGCACCATGGCCATCAGCGACAACCGGCTATTCACGGCGTACATAACACCAAACATGTGCATTTCCGTATCCATACGTAAAGGCGCAACCATGTATTCGGTTAATACCCTGGCCGTGCTGACATGATCACCGCCATCCCGCATGCCTTCCATATGCATACGCATGTAACTGTAGGAAAACATCAGGTCACCACTGGAATGGACGTGGTCGCCCATAACGCCGGCCGGAGCCTGTCCCAGGTGCGCCGCATGATCGGCATGATGGGTATGATCAGCCGCCTTCGCCACTGCCAGCATCATTGTAGTCAGCAGCATGAACACAATTCCTGGGTGTGTTTTCAACATATTCCGCCTGCAGCCCGTCTGGTTGGTATCGAGGCAGGCACTTTATCAATTGGGTTCAGTCGGTTGAATGCGACACATTGTCGCACCCCTGACTGCTAGAATAACCACCATGCTGACGCAAGGCTCCGAAAAATCGAGTAGCTCAAGCAACCTCCGTCGTCTGGCGCTGCTGCGTGGCTTGCTGCTTGTTGCGGAAGTACTCGCGGTGCTGGGCGCCCATTTCCTCGCCGATATACCACTACCCCTGACTGCACTGCTTACCGTCTTTATACTGATGGCAGTGACCAGCCTGTGGACCTGGCGTCGCGCCAACTGCGGCGCCACTACTGGTGACCGGGAATTTTTCCTGCAACTGTGCATCGACGTACTGGCACTGGCGGTTGTACTCTATTATACCGGTGGAGCCACCAACCCCTTTGCCTGGCTTTTCCTTATACCACTGATTATTGCCGCTACAGTGCTGTCTGCTCCGGCCACCTGGCTGATGGCTGCACTGACGACGCTATGCTATTCACTGCTTTTCTTTTACTACCAACCCCTCGGTAACGATGCGCCTATGCAGCATGATCAGGCCTTTAGTCAGCATATCTTTGGCATGTGGTTCGGCTTTGCGCTCAGTGCCGCACTGATCGCATGGTTTGTCACCGGCATGGCCAGGACACTGCGCGAGCGCGACAGCCTGCTCGCCAGGGCCCGTGAACAGGCGCTGCGTGATGAACAACTGGTAGCACTTGGTACACTGGCAACCGGTGCTGCACACGAACTGGGCACACCACTTTCCACCATGGCAGTCGTAACTCGCGAACTGGAACGTTCGGAAGTGCCGCAAGACATGAAGCATAAACTCGAAATACTGCGCAGCCAGGTCGAGCGCTGTAAACAGGCACTATCCGTCATCTCTGCCTCAGCAGGCCAACTACGCGCTGAAAGTGGCAGGCTGATTCCGGTACAAGACTGGCTTGAAGACGTTATCAACAACTGGAAAGCACAACGCCCAAATGCGAAACTTTCAGTCGAGCGTCCGCCACAGCCGGTGGAAGCCGCCATCATCGACGAACAAACGCTGCAGCAATCGATCATAAATCTGCTCAACAACGCGGCTGATGCATCGAAACAGGCGCCCAATATAAAAGTCCACTGGAACACACAGCACCTCACAATCGATATCCTTGACCGTGGGCCGGGACTGCATCCTGACGCTTCTGCTGCGCTCGGTGAACGCAAGCGCAGCAACAAGGAACATGGCCTTGGCCTCGGCCTGTTCCTGACACACGCAACACTACAGCGACTGGGTGGTGATATCGCCCTGTTCGACCGCAACGGAGGCGGAACCTGCACCCGAATCCGGCTACCCCTGACACAACTGAATCCAATGCCATGAATCAGCCTGCCAGCACACAACCCAGCCTGTTGATCGTTGACGATGACGAGATTTTCTGCGAAGTACTCGAAGATGCCCTGCGAACCCGTGGCTACCTGGTGCAAAGCGCACATAACATTGCTGACGGACTGGAAAAAGCGCAAAGCCTTGACCCGGAGTATGCCGTTATCGATCTTCGCATTGGCCACGAATCCGGTTTGTCACTGGCAGCGCAACTACACGCGCGTGATGAAAATACACGCATGGTGATTCTGACCGGCTTTGCCAGCATCGCCACTGCGGTGGAATCTATCAAGCTGGGAGTAACACACTACCTGGCAAAACCCGCCGATGCCGATGAGATTCTTGCTGCACTACACAGGGATGAAGGCGATCCCGGTATACCCATTCCCGACAACCCGCTCAGCGTCAAACGACTGGAGTGGGAACACTTGCAGAAAGTACTGACAGAATGCAATGGCAATATCTCGGCTGCTGCAAGAAAGCTTCATATGCACCGCAGGACGCTGCAGCGCAAACTGGCAAAACACCCGGTCAGGGAATAAGCAACAGGATCAGTGCGCGGCAATCCACACGGTAACGCGCCGGTTCTTTGCCCAGGCCTGTGCGTTACTTTGCGTAGCCACAGGTTGCGTCTCTCCAAAATAACGAGACTCGATTGCCCCGGCGGGCACGCCCCGGGAACGCAGGTATCGCGCCACCATGCCGGCGCGCTTGCGCGAAAGCGCCAGATTGAAATTCTCGTCGCCGCGCTCATCAGCATGTCCCCCAAGGACAATACGGATATCACGTTTTTTACGGTACTCACGGGCAATATCTTCGAGAATCCGCCGTGACTGTCGACTCAGCTTTGCACTATTCGTGGAAAAGAACACCCGTTTCTCCATCAGCGGCTCAAAGTCCAGATAGAGCAAGCCCGCTGTACACTCGAGGAACTTCGGCAGCGCCTCGCGGAAGCGTACCGGCATCAACGTAACCCTGACCCGATCCTTGCCATCACCCCAGTCGTCAAACTCAATAACCGGCTGCATGCCCTGCTCCAGCTCATAATAAAGCCGTAACGCCTGGTCACGAGGTATTTTCAGAGGTGTTTTACCCTGTTGCAACCTGAAGCCTCCCAGATCCCTTGACATACCCTGGTGCCGCCAGGGCGGAGTTTCGGAGCGAATCTGCACCTGCTGGTCACGCACCGGCGGCTGTTCGACCAGCAAGGAAAATTTCAGGCGTTGCCCGGATTCCTGTTCAAAACGCGCACGTCCGAAGCGGGGTATCTCATGGGTCAGGGCGCAGTGCCCCGGCTTGCTGTCAACCACCCATTCAGATGCCTCCCAACTGGTCTGGAACTGTTGCAGACTGGCCGAGGCAGGGAAGCCGATGAACTGGGACACCAGCATGCAGCAGGCGGAGACAAGTACTCTGTTTAAATGAACCATGGCCTGTTTTCGACCCAAACTGCTTCCATCTTGAGTCGCAGCTTCCATCGCGTTGTCTACACAGACTATTTCGGCCTGATATTCGTGTAACCCTGCGCTCAATGTCTGCCACCAGGGGCTTTGGTCTCCTCACAAAATCCGGGTGCATTTGTCATTCTGACATGACATATTGTCAGTATGACGCCATGCCTGTCAGAAACACCAACCATCACATCGATGAGAAAAACCTGCGGAAGAAATCTATTTTCAATATTATTTTCAGTCTGTTACAAAAGTACACGCATGCTTTCACTGGCTCGTGACATGCTTTTACCCATTGTTGATACGCGGTAGGCTGACCGGCATGCACAACACACCCGACTTGCTCGAACTGATTGACGGACTGATCTCGGCACCTTCGGTGAGCAGCGTCAATCCAGCCTTCGACCAGGGTAATCGGCAGGTCATCGAACGGCTGGCCAACTGGCTCGACCCGCTCGGCTACCAGGTCGAGATCATGCCCCTGCCCGGCCGCCCCGACAAGGCCAACCTGATTGCCACGCTGGGCAGTGGGCCAGGCGGGCTGGTACTGGCCGGGCACACCGATACCGTACCGTGGGACGAAGGACGCTGGAATTTTGATCCGTTCCGGCTCACCCGGCAGGATAATCGCCTGTACGGGCTTGGCACCTCCGACATGAAAGCCTTTCTCGCGCTGGCCATCGAAGCCGCGAGCACCTTCGAGGCCAGCCAGTTTCGCGAACCGCTGATACTGGTCGCCACGGCAGACGAGGAAAGCTCCATGGCTGGCGCCCGTGCGCTGGTGGATGCCAAACGGCCGCAGGCGCGCTATGCAATTATCGGTGAGCCCACCGGCCTGCGCCCGGTACGCCTGCACAAGGGCATCCTCATGGAAGCGATTCACTTGCGCGGTCAGTCCGGCCATTCCAGTGATCCGTCACTGGGCAATAATGCGCTGGAAGGCATGCACCGGGTGATCGAGGAACTGCTGCGCTGGCGGGGTGAGTTACAGGCCGAACACCACAACCCGCTGTTTGAAGTGCCGGTACCAACACTCAACCTGGGTCATATTCATGGTGGCGACAATCCCAATCGTATCTGCGCCGACTGTGAGCTGCACATCGATCTGCGGCCATTGCCCGGCATGGAAATCGAGGCGCTGCGCCACAGCCTGCAAACCCGGTTGTCCCGGGTCATTGAAGGCAGTGGCCTGGAGCTCGACTGCCACCCGCTGTTCGAAGGCACACCGGCCATGGAAACCCATGCCGCCTCCGACATTGTTCGCGTCACGGAAAAACTTACCGGTTACAGTGCAGCAGCGGTTGCCTTTGGTACCGAGGCACCCTATTTCAATGACATGGGCATAGACACCGTGGTGCTCGGCCCCGGAGACATCGGCCAGGCCCACCAGCCTGACGAGTACCTCGCCTGCGATCGCATCGAGCCGACAATCAGGCTGTTGAGACAATTGATCCAGCGCTTCTGCATCGACGTCGGTGAGTAGCCCTGTGCTAACGAAACCGGTAACCTAGCACGCATGCCCGACAAAACGATCAAAAAGAAACAGGACAGTTTCGTCGAAAACATCCGCCAGGCAGCACCCTATATCCAGGCGCACCGCGGCTCGACCTTTGTGCTGATGTTCAGCGGCGAGGCCGTGGATGAACAGTTTGAAAGCCTGGTTCATGACATCGCCCTGTTGCACACGTTTGGCATCCGGCTGGTGCTGGTACACGGTGCACGCCCGCAGATCGAACACCGTCTGAAGCTGCGCAAGGCCGGAATGCAGTATGTGAATGGCCTGCGCGTTACCGACGATGAAGCACTGGCCTGCGTCAAGGACGCGGTTGGCAGCCTGCGCGTTGAAATTGAAGCACAGCTGTCCATGAGCCTGGTCAACACACCCACAGCCAATGCGCGTATTGGTGTGGCCAGCGGAAACTTTGTCATCGCCAAACCGCTCGGCGTTCGCGACGGCGTGGATTACTGCCACACCGGTGAAGTGCGGCGCCTGGACACCGGCGGCATCCGCCAGCAACTGGAAGCCGGCCGTATTGTGCTGCTGTCAGCGCTCGGCTATTCACCCACGGGAGAAGTTTTTAACCTGAGCGCAGAGGAAGTTGCCACGTCTGCCGCCATTGCCCTGCACGCAGACAAGCTGATCCTGCTGACTGACAGCAACGGCCTGCGCGACAGCCGGCGCCGGCTGATCCGGCAGCTGTCGTTGCAGGAAGCAGAACAGCTCCTGCATTCACGGCGCAAGCTGGACCCGGACCGGGAAAGACACATTATCCATGCGATCGACAGCTGCCAGCGCGGGGTACGCAGGACTCACCTGGTAGACCGACAGCAGGACGGCGCACTGCTCAGGGAGCTGTTTACCCGCGACGGTGTCGGCACCCTGATCACAGCGGAAACCTACGAAGGTCTGCGCGTTGCCAGCATCGACGATGTTGGTGGCATCCTGCAACTGATTGCACCACTGGAAGAAAGCGGTGTGCTGGTACGGCGTTCGCGTGAAATGCTGGAAATGGAAATCGATCACTTCATCGTCATTGAACGTGACGGCATGATTATCGCCTGCGCGGCACTCTACCCCTGCAGCGGGAACATTGCCGAGCTGTCCTGCCTGGCCGTGCACCCGGATTACCGGAAACAGGGCCGGGGCGACCGGCTGTTGCAGGCTATCGAGCAGCGTGCCGCCAGGGGTCAAATCCGGCGGCTGTTTATTCTCACCACACGCACTGCACACTGGTTCCGCGAGCGGGGATTTCGCAGCGCTGAACTGTCCGACCTTCCCGTGAAAAGGCGGAACCTGTATAACTACCAGCGCAAGTCCAGGGTGCTGATAAAAACCATCGAGACACCCGACTCAACAGGGTAGTCCGAATTTCTCAAACCCGGGGGGATGAACAAGGCGGAACCAGGTGCAGCAAAAGCGGACGGACAAACAACCACTACGCATCGCCCAGATTACCGATACCCACCTCTATGCGGCCGCCGATGGCAGGCTGCTGGGCCTCGACACCCGCAGATGCCTTGACCGGGTTTTACAACTGGCGCAGGAAAATGGCTCACCTGATCTGGCTGTTGCCAGTGGCGACCTGGCACACGATGGCAGTGCCGCTGCCTATCGGCAGCTACGCGCGCAGATGGGCCGGCTGGGTGTTCCCGTCTACTGCCTGCCCGGTAACCACGATGAAGCAAGAGCCATACGCGACCATCTCAGTGGCGAGGGCTTCCACTGTACCCGCAACCACCTGGCCGGCGGCTGGCAACTGGTCTTCCTGGATTCCAGCGTGGCAGGTCAGGATGGCGGACACCTGAATGCCTCGGAACTGGAAGCGCTGTCGCAGACACTCGCTGCACACCCCGGGCTGCCCACCCTGGTGTGGCTGCATCACCAACCGGTACTGATGGGCAGCCGCTGGCTGGATACCATGGCCATCGACAATCCTGATGCTTTCTTCGCCATCATCGACCGTCACCCGCAGGTACGCGCTATCGTATGGGGGCACGTCCACCAGGCCTTCGAACAACAACGCAAGGATGTCCGGCTACTCGCCTCACCCTCAACCTGTATACAGTTTCTGCCCGCCAGTGACGACTTTGCCGTGGATGAAATACCGCCCGGCTACCGCTGGCTGGAGCTCTACCCCGACGGCAGCCTGCAGACCGGCGTGGCGCGTCTCGCCGAGATTCCCGGTAGCATTGATCTGTCGGCAAACGGTTACTGATTCGACAACGGGTAACGTTCCATCAGGTAGCCAAGGCAATCCTGGCGGATCACTCTTTCGTCCAGGGTGAACATCGACGGCATCAACGGGCGTGCCGTCAGCAACAGTCCATCCTTGATGGTGAAGTAGCGCGAAGCCACATCATTGCCCTGCTCGTCGGTGGCTTCCAGTGGCAGGCTTGTCACACCATTGAGGTACGCCAGCGTGCTGCCGGCCGGCAGTTCGCGGAAATTCAGGTGGTCGAGGTCTTCGATAAAACAGATGTCCGCCGACGCATCGCCAAAACCGAAACTCAGACTGCGCGGCACGCGTACAATTCCCACGGTATGAAACACATCGACATCCTGATCGACCACTGGCTGGTCGGGGATTTCATTGAGGTGCAGGCAGGCATCGAGAAACTCCAGCGCATGCTGTTCGCCGGCCGTCTGCCCGACCTTGCCGCATTCGACCGTGACGGCCGGACAGATCCCGGCAAACGCCAGTGACTGCACACCCTTTGGCCGGGTGAAATACACCAGCGTGCGACTGAACAGGCTGGCCAGCCGCACGTAACGGTGGTCAACGCGGTTGATGCAGGCATAGTGCGGGTTGATGCCGGTGTTGTTGTGTACATCCACGCTGGCAAACGGCCGGCGCTTTTGCATGATGTCGAACACTTCGGCCATCATGCGTTTCTCCGGCGTTTCCGGGGCGTCGCTGCCCGGCCAGACCCGGTTGTAATCGGGCTGACCGGCCAGACGACGCAAACCGTCGCGGGCCGCATCGACATTACCGATAAACAGGCTCAATGAACGCGGCAGGTCGCGGTCATAATAGCGTTCCAGCAGTGCCTGCACCGCCAGCAGGCCGGTTGTTTCGTTACCGTGCAGCAGTACAGAAATGAACAACGGGTTTTCACGCCGGCCCTGCAGGTGCACCAGTGTCGGCCCGCCAAGCAGATCGGCAAGCTGTTGTGGCGGTGTATCGATAAATGCCTCGGGCAATGACTCCGGCTGTCGCAGCATGCTGCCCATCAGCTGTCCCACTCGTGCACGGGTTCCCCCCGTTTCTGGCGGTCGTAGTAGGCATTGGTCAACGCCTGCATGTCATGGCCATGACGTGCCAGCCAGGCACGCTGCCAGGCGGCACCGGTGCAGGCATTTTTGACCCGCTGCTTGATAATGGAAAGATAACGCTCACGATCTGCTGCATCGATACCCAACAGCTTCAGTCCATAACCCGCCAGTGGCACCAGCTTGTCCAGCAACAGGCTTTGCGCAGGCCCCTTGCGTCCGTCCAGCCAGGTAACCTGCGCCTCCAGTCCATCGCGCGCCGCCGCGTAAAAGTTGTCGCGCGCGGTGGCGAACGGCAGCTGGTTTTCCGGTGGTATTTCACTCTGCGCCAGTGCTTCCACCAGTCCAAAATAAAATGCTGCATTGGCAATACTGTCGATCACGGTAGGCCCTGCCGGCATAACGCGCTGCTCGATACGCAGGTGTGGCGTGCCATCGTCATCGAAACCGATAAGGGGCCGGTTCCAGCGCCAGATGGTGCCATTGTGCAAGCGCAAATGGCGCAATTCCCGCTCGGGTTCCTCATACTTCATAGGCAACAGCACAGGAAAGTGCTGCTGGTTTTCGACAAAGCACTCGAACAGGGATGCCTTGATGTAACCGGTGCCGAAACTGACACGGCGTACCGGGCCACGACTGGCGCCGGCAAACCCACCCACTTCTACCGACTGCTCAAACAGCGGGATACGGGTTTCTTCCCACAACTGTTTGCCAAACAGGCAGGGCGAGTTGGCGCTTGCCGCAACCAGTGGTGCAGACAGGATCTGTGCTGCATTATAGTAACGGGGCGCCTGTTTCTGGCCGACCTTCAGGTGCAACTGCAGGGAGGTGGTCGCGGATTCCAGCATGACATCCTGGTGCACGATCTGAAGATGCTCGTGCCCTTGAATGTCCAGCGTCAGCGGTTTGCCTTCCCGCAAACGCAATACCTGCTCATTGAGCGCGCGGTAGCGTTCCAGTTTCGACATATTATCCAGGCTGAGATCCTGCTGGCGTACGCTGGGGAGAATTCCGATCATCATCAGGCGCGTGCCACCGATGCCGGCCGCCACCCGCTCACTTTCCCGCCAGGTTTCGTCGAGCTGTCGGTGCAGGCGCGATAACGCACGCTCCCCGAGCGGTTGCGGATAAACGTTCAGTTCGACATTGAACTGTGCCAGCTCCGGCACAACCAGCGGATCGCCCATGGCGTTGAGAAAATCCTGGTTCACCGATGCCGGGCGGGCCTGCCTGTCGATCAGCCAGGCCTCCAGCTCCAGACCGCAAACCGGCACCCGGGTGGAGAACACCTCTTCCTCAAACCAGCGGCCCAGCAACACGGTCTCGGAAACCAGGCGTTCGCGGAAGGTTTCGAAATCGGCAAGCACGAACTGGCTGTGGCTGATCTCGTCACCCATGCGGCACCCTGCTCCCTGATGATGAATCAAGTTCCGCCAATCGTTGTGGTGTGCCAACATCCGTCCAGCGACCGCGATAGTGTTCGCCACTTACCTGGCCACGACGCATGGCCTCGCGCAACAGGGGGGCCAACGGGAAAGCGCCTGGCGCATGCCCCCTGAATAACCCGGGACGGTACACACCGATACCGCTGAAGGTCAATGCAGAGGTTCCAGCATCTGTGACCATACCTTTTTCCAGACTGAAATCCCCCTGCCGGTGGTGCGGTGGATTGTCGACCAGTACCAGGTGGGCAAGCTGCGACGGCGGGTGATGCAGGCTGGCATAGGGGTAGTCCGTCCAGATATCGCCATTCACCACCAGGAAAGCCTCGTCGCCCAGCAACGGCAGCGCACGGTAAATACCGCCGCCGGTTTCAAGCGCACCTTCCGGCTCGGCTGAATAGCGGATCTGCACACCAAAACGCGAACCATCGCCCAGGTATGCCGTAATCTGTTCACCCAGCCAGGCATGGTTAATCACCAGTTGGTGAAAACCGGCATCACGCAGTGCCTCAATGTGATACACGATGAGTGGCTTGCCGGCGACTTCCAGCAACGGCTTTGGCAACCGGTCCGTCAGTGGTCGCATGCGCTCGCCGCGTCCGGCTGCGAGGATCATGGCTTTCATAGCGCCGCTACAGCACGCTCTGCCAGTTCACCCACCAGCGACAGTTCCGGGTAGTCAGCGCAGACTTCACTGACATAACCCAGCGTACGCGGGATATCCGCAAGGTAGCCGGGCTTGCCATCGCGGTGCTTGAGGCGTGCAAAGATGCCGGCCGCCTTCAGGTGCCGCTGCACGCCCATCCAGTCGAACCAGCGCAGGAAGTCGGCTTCACCCCCCTGCGCCTTGCGCATGATGCCGCTTTGCAGGGCAAGGTCATAGTAACCGGCCACCCAGTCCTCGATCCGTTCGCGCGGCCAGCTGATATAGCAATCGCGCAGCAGGGACACCAGGTCATAGGTCACCGGCCCGATCACCGCGTCCTGGAAATCGAGTATGCCCGGGTTGTGCCGGTCGCAAACCATGAGATTGCGGGAATGGTAATCCCGGTGCACACACACCTGTGGTTGTGTCAGTGCGCTGTCTGCCAGCCGATTGAAACAGGCCTCCAGTTCTGCCGCCTGCGTACTGTCCAGCTCAATCCCCAGGTGCCTGCCCAGCAGCCAGTCGCGAAACAGCCCCATCTCGGCCAGCAACAGTTCCCGATCGTAGTCTGGCAGGCCGCAATCTGCTGCCACACAACTTTGCAGTGCGAGCAGCGCGCCCATGGCATCGCCGTACAGGCGGTCCACCGTGGTATTGTCCAGCGCATCCAGGTAACTGCGGCTTCCAAGATCCGACAACAGCAGAAATCCCTGTTCCAGATCGCTGGCAAGGACTTCCGGGACATGCAGGCCAAGCGCCAGCATCAGAGCGCTGACATGGATAAACGGCCGGCAATCCTCCTGCCCGGGCGGTGCATCCATAAGAATAAAGCTGTTATTACCACGGGAGATACGGAAATAACGGCGAAAACTGGCGTCTGAAGAGGCCGGTGCAAGCGCCATGTCCGGCCAGTCAATTTGACGATGCGCCCATTGCCGAAGCAGTTCGAGCCGGTCTGTCATGCGTATCCCGTGCTGAGTCCCGTGGTGGTTACGCGCATTATAACGGCATGCCTGGATAAATAACCCTGACGTCCATGGCGGGCAGTGGAATCGGGCGCGATTTTGCCTGAACAATTGAATATACTGGCTACTTGCGCGATGAGACGCATCCCGACTGAACCAGCCGAGCCGAATAGCTGTTTGTGAACATCCGAATCTTCCTCCTGATCATGGCGCTCGGCCTGTCTCCTGCACATCGTGCTGCGGCCTCTTCAGACTGCTCCACTTCAATACCGGGCCGGACCTGCACCGGTGTCGAGCTGCTACAGGATGTGACCGGCAAGGAAAAAAAACGCACCGACGAAAACGACCCCGCCTATATCCACGAAGACCCGTACCAGCCGACGTCAGCCTGGGCCGTCTGCCCACCGCAACCGGTACAGGATTTTCAGCCATCCTTTAGCGGCGACCCGGAAAAGGCCCCGACCCGACTGGTCGGCAAAACCGCCATTCGCGAGACGGGTGGCAAACTGACATTAACCGGCAATGCCGAGGTCACCCGCGCCGACAAGCGGCTGAAAGCAGAAAAGGTCATTTATTCCGAGGCTGACGAGGAAGTGCTGGCCGAGGGCCAGGTACGCATTGACCAACCCGACATGACCCTGACCGCTGATCGGGGCACCCTGTGGCTGAAACAGCATCGCGGTATCTTTCACAATACGCAGTTCCGCCTTTACAGCCGACACGCACGCGGCAGTGCGGAAACCGCCCGGCTACTGAAGCCCGGTGTCACCCGGTACGACAAAACCACCTATACGACATGCGCCGACAGCAGCAATGCGTGGATGCTGCGCGCCAGCAAGGTCACCCTGTACGAACAAGAAGGTGAGGGCGTGGCGCGACACGCTCGCCTTGATATCAAGGGTGTGCCGGTACTTTACACCCCCTACCTGTCGTTCCCGATCGACGAACGCCGCAAGAGTGGCTTCCTGGTGCCGGGATTTGGTTCATCCAGCCGTTCAGGTCCGGAAGTTTCCCTGCCCTATTATTTCAACCTGGCACCAAACTACGATGCCACACTCACACCCCGTTATCTCGAAAAGCGCGGGGCGCAGATCAGTACTGAATTCCGTTACAAACGGCAGCGCCAGGACGGCATTATCAACTACGAGATACTGCCCAACGACGATGCCACCGGCGAAAACCGCAACCGCTTCACGTTCCGCGACACCAGCCGGTTCGGGGAACACCTGTCGACACGCATCGACTATGACCGGGTGTCCGACAAGGACTACCTGAATGACCTGGGTGATTCGCTCAGCCTCGCCAGCGCCACCCACCTGAAGCGCTCGGTGCAGGCAAACTACCGCACCCGCTGGTGGCAGGCCGGCATCAGTTTTGACGACTACCAGACAATCGACCGGACCATTGCACCCGAAGACCGCCCCTATGAACGCCTGCCTGCACTGACCCTGCAGGCCAGCAGCCCGTGGCGACCGCTGGGGCTGGATGCAAAACTCAATGCCACGCTGATCAGCTTCGATCAGGATGCACGGGTAACCGCAGACCGCATCGATATACAGCCGGAAATCCGCTGGCCGCTGCGCCGCAATGCTTTCGAGCTCACACCGCGCATTGGTGTCCGCCATACCGCCTACAAGCTCGACCAGCAAAATCCTGGCGTGGAGAAAGAACAGCGCCGCACGACACCGATTGGCAGCCTGGACGGTACACTGTTCCTCGAACGCCCCCTGCAATTTGGCGGCAGGCGCCTCACCCACACCCTCGAACCCCGCCTTCGCTACCTGTACGTCAAGGGTGAGGATCAAACAAACATCCCCCTGTTTGACAGCAGTGAACCCACTTTCACCTATCGCGAGCTGTTTTCTGACAACCGTTTCAATGGCGCCGACCGGATGGGTGACGCCAACCAGGCGGCTGTGGCTGTTTCGACACGCGTGCTCGACGCCGAAACCGGCGCCCAGCTGTTCCGCGCCTCGCTTGGCGAACTGTTCTACTTCGCCAACCGGAATGTCACCATTGACAACAGTGCGCCCGGCACGCGCAGCCGCTCCAGCATCGCCGGTGAAATGGAACTGGCGCTGTCGCGTGCCTGGCGGGGCAAGGCTGACCTGGTCTGGGATCCCTACGATGAGCAGACCGAGCGCGGCAACCTGCGGCTCCAGTACCGCCCCGGCTACCGCAAGGTCGCCAACCTGTCCTACCGCTTCCTGAGGCAATCCCAGAGCCAGATCGACGCCTCGATTCTCTGGCCACTGACACCGTCGTGGCACGTACTCGGGCGCTGGTACTACGATCTGAACGAATCTTCGGAACTTGAGACCATGGCGGGGATCGAATATGACAGCTGCTGCTGGGGGGTGCGCCTGATTGCCCGCGAATACATTATTCCCAACAAGGATGAAACCAATCGTTCCATTATGTTCCAGTTCGTCCTCAAGGGGCTGACGCGTATTGGCAATGACATCGAGTCGGTGCTGGAAGATGGTATCCTTGGCTACACTGAACGACCTGAGAACTGAGACCTGAATGAAACTGATATCCCTCCTGCTGGCTCTGGTATTGATATTGCCGGGGCAAATCCTCGCGAATACACCACTGAACCACATCGTGGCCGTGGTCAATGATGACGTTATCCTGCAAAGTGAACTGGACAACCGGGAACGTCTTGTTGTCGAACAACTCCGGAAACAGGGTGCACAGCTGCCGCCGCGCGACATCCTGCTCAAGCAGGTACTGGACCGCCTGATACTGGAAAACCTCCAGTTACAGATCGCGGAACGCAGCGGTATCCGCGTTGACGACGAAACGCTCAATGCCAACCTGCGCAGCATGGCCAGACAGAACGGCATGACACTGACGGAATTCCGCGAAGTGCTGGAAAAAGACGGCTTTGATTACGTCGCCTTTCGCGAGGAGTTCCGCAACCAGATCATTATGAACAGGATCCGCCAGCAGATGGTGGATAACCGGGTGCAGGTCAGTGAGCAGGAAATCGACAACCTGCTGGCAAGTGCTGCCGAGTTCAACGACCAGTCACGCGAATACCACCTGCTGCATATTCTGGTCTCACTTCCGGAAGCGGCCAGTCCGGAACAGATCCAGGCAGCGAAACAGCGGGCCGGGAAGATTCTTGAGCGACTCAGGAATGGCGCTGACTTTAAACAGGAATCCATTGCAGGATCAGACAGCCAGGACGCGCTCAACGGGGGCGACCTTGGCTGGCGCAAGACCGGGCAACTGCCTTCATTTTTCTCCGACGTCGTGGGGCAGCTGAAACGCGGGCAGATCAGCGACCTGATTCGTACCCCGAGCGGTTTCCACATCGTCAAGATCGAGGATATTCGCGGCGAGGAACAACACACCATCCACCAGACACTGGCCAGTCATATCCTGCTGCGTCCCGATGCACTGGTGAATGAAAAAGAAGTCGAAACCCGTATCACCCAGCTCTATGACCGTATCATGGCAGGCGATGATTTTACCGAGCTGGCGCGCTCCCACTCACAGGACCCCGGCTCTGCCAGCGAGGGCGGCAGCCTTGGCTGGGTCAGCCCCGGCCAGATGGTGCCGGAGTTCGAAAAAGCCATGAACGTACTCGACATCGGCGAAGTCAGCAAACCGGTCAAAAGCCGCTTTGGCTGGCACCTGATCAAGGTGCTGGACCGTCGCGATCATGATGACACGGAAGAATACCGTCGTGCACGGGTTCGCGAATCGATACGCCAGCGTAAAACGGACGAGGAACTGGAAATCTGGTTGCGTCGGCTGCGGGATGAATCCTATGTTGAGTATATCGACAACGGCTCGTGACACCGCGTATTGCCATCACCACGGGTGAGCCGGCCGGTATCGGCCCGGAGTTATGCGCAGCACTGGACGCCGGTCGGTTCGATGCCGAACTGGTGCTGATCGGCGATGCGCAACTGCTGCTGGAACGCACACTGCCCGGCGGGAAAACGGGACAACTGCCGCGTTTCGATCCCTCTGAAATGGCACAGTCCGGACGACTGTGTGTTGCGCCCGTCAGCCTGAACACCCCTTCACAGGCCGGAAAACCCAGCCCGGACAATGCGACCTATGTCCTGCGGACGCTGGATACCGCCATCGAAGGCTGTCTCGATCAAACGTTTCAGGCCATGGTGACAGCACCGGTTCACAAGGCCGTCATCAATGATGCCAACATCCCTTTCACCGGACATACCGAATATCTGGCGAAAAAAACCGGCAACCACCAGGTCGTCATGATGCTGGCGGCGCCTGGCCTGCGGGTTGCACTGGCCACCACTCACCTGCCACTGTCCGAGGTACCTGCTGCCATCACCCGGGGAAACCTCGAAGCCGTCATTCGCTGCCTGCACCGCGACCTGCAATCGCGCTTTCACATCGACACACCACGCATACTGGTGGCCGGGCTGAACCCGCACGCGGGTGAAGGTGGCCACCTGGGCCACGAAGACGCACATATCATCCAGCCTGTTATCGAACAGCTTGTGCGGGAGGGGATGCACCTCAGCGGCCCGCTGCCGGCGGATACACTTTTCACCCCGCCCTGGCTGGCGCAGGCCGATGCCGTACTGGCGATGTACCATGATCAGGGACTGCCGGTGCTCAAGCACATGGGCTTTGGCCAGGCCATCAACATTACCCTTGGTTTGCCTGTCATCCGCACCTCGGTTGACCACGGTACTGCGCTGGAACTCGCCGGCACGGGGAACGCCGATCCCGGCAGCCTGATTGCCGCCATTCAGTGCGCCATCGAAATGGCCGCTTGACCATGCACAAGGCGCGCAAACGTTTCGGGCAAAACTTTCTCCACGATGCCGGCATCATCCAGCGCATCGTGCAGGCCGTCAGCCCGCAACCCGGCCAGCGGGTCGTGGAAATCGGTCCTGGCCAGGGCGCCATCACCCTGCCACTGCTGGAAGCCTGCGGAAAACTGGACGTCATAGAACTGGATCGCGACCTGATACAACCGTTGAGGGACAAGGCCGCCGGGCATGGCGAACTGATTATTCACCAGCAGGATGTTCTGACATTTGATTTTCCGGCACTGGCAGGTGATGACAAACTGCGTGTGGTGGGCAACCTGCCCTACAACATTTCAACGCCCTTGCTGTTTCACCTGATCGAGCAGTCAACAGCCATACAGGACATGCACTTCATGTTGCAGAAAGAGGTCGTCGACCGCATGGCGGCCGTTCCGGGCAACAGGGACTACGGCAGACTGTCGGTGATGATGCAATACCACTGCAAGGTTGATCCACTGTTCCGGGTTAAACCCGGCGCCTTTACACCCGCGCCCAAAGTGGACTCCGCTATCGTGCGCCTGACACCCTGGCAACATCCACCTGCACAACTCGACGACATGGCCAGCCTGTCCCGGCTGGTACGAACGGCCTTTTCACAGCGCCGCAAAACGCTGCGCAACACACTGAAGAAACTGTTAGCTGCGGAATATATTGAAGCGGCCGAAGTTGACCCCGGCGCGCGACCGGAGATGATCACGCTGGAACAATACGTTGCACTGGCGAACCAGCTGGCACAGCTGGAAAAGGAAGACCGGAAGCCGTGAAACCCGCGTCGACTACCAGCGGCGCTGCAGGAAAATATAGCCGTCCGGGTTATCGTTAAGACTTCCAATCTGGCTATCACCACCGGCATGCAGGCTGTGTTTCACGTGTTTCGGAATACTGGTGGAAAATTTGAGCGCCGGACCATGCGCGCCGAAGGGATGAGAAATACGCAGGCCATCGCCGCCGTTATCGATTTCGATTTTCGGTTTCCAGTTTTTCATCCGTGCTGTCAGGTCAAAATCTGCAAACGACTGCAGCCATTCACCGGAGATAATTTCCTCACCAAATTGCTGTAGACTGGCTACCCGCTCCTGCACGCCCCGGGACACCCCGGACGCCTGCGCGACACTACTCAGCACGACACCGAGCGCCACGCTGCAGGTCAACACAACCATCAAACCCGGTTTTCTGTAACGCTTTGATTTTATAGCATTCATAACAACGCCGCCGGTGTGTTTCCGATACTTTGGGGTACGATGGCATAATTCACGATTTGGGCGGGTCGTGCTGTTAACCGGTTCACACTTCCGGCAAGTTCATGAACATCGGCCTCGCAGCGCAGCCAGACAAAAGCACGTGTGCGCTCAATGCCGGCACTGCGGGAGTAGCGATTAATTCATTTTTTTCAACAGGTTGCCTGGGGTTTAATGCCGACTGCCACGATAGTCCGCATCGATCCAGCAACGCGGCAACGCCTCCCCGGAAGGAAATGTCAGCTGCTGCTTGGGAAACCGCGCCGGATCCTGCAACTCCTCTCCCGCGTGGTAACGCCCCTCCAGCTCAGCCCGGCACGGATCTACCATTGCCGCAATGTCCAGCACTTCCACCAGATCGCCGGTGCTTTTATCTTTCAGGAACATAACTCTCTCCTGCACGTCAAAATGTTCACTATAAATATAGACCCGTTTGCGACGACCTGCCTCCCACGAAGTTGCAGGGGGTAATCTGTACGGCCTGTCGCAAAGCACGTATCCTGTTGGTGTAATAAGGAGCAGTGGTTCATGGCAACAGACAGTTACGATATCAAGGTCGATGTGGAAACCCGCTACATCGAAGAGCAGTCGCTCCCCGAACAGGGGCGCTATGTGTTCGCTTATACCATCACCATCGAAAACCGCGGCAAGGTGCCCGCACAGTTACTGCGGCGTCACTGGGTGATCACCGACGCCAACAACCGGGTGCAGGAGGTCAGGGGCGAAGGCGTGATCGGCGAACAACCGCACCTCAAACCCGGCGAGAACTTCCGCTATACCAGCGGCACCATGCTGGAAACTCCGGTGGGCAGCATGCGCGGCAGCTACCAGATGATCGCTGATGACGGTGTTGAATTTGACGCCGATATCCCGCCCTTCAGCCTGTCGATCCCGCGCATTCTTCACTGACCGGTGGCAATCTGGGCAATCGGTGACATCCAGGGCTGCTTCGACGAGCTACAGGGGCTGCTGGAACAAATTGGTTTTAACACACGCCACGACACACTCTGGTTCGCCGGCGATCTGGTCAACCGCGGCCCCAAATCGCTTGAAACCCTGCGTTTTCTCCACCGTCTGAATGCCACGACCGTGCTTGGCAACCACGACCTGCACCTGCTGGCCTCGGCCCACATCCCCAAATATCGAAAACACAGGGACACCCTGCAACGGATCATGCACGCCGAGGATGGCCCCGAACTGCTCGACTGGCTGCGCCGCCGCCCCCTGCTGCACCATGACCGGCGCAGCGGCTACACCCTGATCCATGCCGGGCTGCCTCCACAATGGGATCTGCAAACCGCAAGGCGCTGCGCCACCGAGGTAGAAACCGCACTGCGTGGACCCGATTTCATGGATTTCCTTGAGACCATGTACGGCAACCACCCCAACCTGTGGTCAGAATCCCTGCACGGCCATGACCGCCTGCGCTTCACAACCAACTGCCTGACCCGGCTGCGCTACTGCGATGCCAACGGACGACTGGCTCTCGAACACAAGGGCGCGCCCGGCACCCAGCCCAGACACCTGAAACCCTGGTTTGAATGGCCACGCAAAAGTGCTGGCATGAAAATCCTGTTCGGACACTGGTCGACACTGGGGGCGTATGACGGCGAAGGCGTGCATGCACTGGATACCGGTTGTCTGTGGGGCGGAACGCTGACGGCAATGCGGATAGACGGGGCACAGCCTGAGCGGGTGGAATATGCCTGCCCGGGGGCGAAATCACCTGTTGAGGATGAATAGCAATTGACGACGGTGGAAAGCACCGGTCTGTTCCCGGTTTCCGGTTCAACGGTTTGCCTGCTACGCAGGTTCCCTGCGCAGCGGGCAAGTCATCGTCTGAAAAAAGGGAGAACCCCCACCCTCGACGAATTCAGAACACCGTCAAACACGCTCCAGCAAAACAAACTCATAATCGAATTCGTTTTTGTCATCCCGTGAATGGGACTCACGCTCAACTTCACGCCAGTGCGTTAGATCAAATTCGGGAAACCACGCATCACCTTCAATATCCGCCTTGACCAGCGTGAGATACAAGCGATCTGCCCGATCCAGCAATTGCTGATAAAGATTCGCCCCGCCAATCACCATCACCTCATCACTGCCCGCCGCCACTTCCAGCGCCTGCTCGACGGAATGCACCACCACGCAACCCTCGGCCTGATAGCCGACATCACGGGTAATGACAATATTGGTTCGTCCCGGCAAGGAACGACCGAGTGATTCCCAGGTCTTGCGGCCCATGATAATGGGCTTGCCTATGGTCAATGCCTTGAAATGCTGCAGGTCGGCAGATAATCGCCACGGCAGCTGATTGTTACGGCCGATGACACGGTTCTGCGCCAGGGCGGCAATCAGGGAAATTTTCATCACACCGCAACCGGCGCCTTGATGTGCGGGTGCGGGTCGTAGTCGACCAGTTCGAAATCATCGAAGGTGAAACTGAACAGGTCTTTCACGTCCGGGTTTATGTTCATGGTCGGCAGGGCGCGCGGCTCGCGCTGTAACTGGGTGCGCGCCTGTTCGAGGTGATTGGAATACAGGTGCGCATCACCCAGCGTATGCACAAAATCGCCGGATTGCAGGCCGGTGACCTGTGCCACCATCATGGTGAGCAGGGCGTAGGAGGCAATGTTGAAGGGTACGCCAAGGAAGATGTCCGCGCTGCGCTGGTACAGCTGGCAGGATAACCTGCCTTCGGCCACGTAGAACTGGAAGAACGCATGACACGGCGGTAACGCCATGTGATCGATTTCACCGACGTTCCAGGCACTGACAATAATACGCCGTGAGTCCGGGTTGCTTTTGATCTGTTCGATCACCTGGCTGATCTGGTCAATGTGCCGGCCATCTGCGGCCGGCCAGCTGCGCCACTGGGAGCCGTATACCGGCCCGAGTTCACCGTTCTCATCGGCCCATTCGTCCCAGATACTGACACCGTTTTCCTTCAGGTAACGAATATTGGTGTCGCCCTGCAGGAACCACAGCAACTCATGAATAATGGAACGCAGGTGCAGTTTCTTGGTGGTGATGGCGGGAAAACCTTCACCCAGGTCGAAACGCATCTGGTAACCGAACACACTCAATGTCCCGGTACCGGTACGGTCTTCCTTGTGCACGCCGTTATCCAGCACGTGCTGCATCAGATCAAGATACTGCTTCACGCTTCCCTCTCCCGGCGTAGGCCCACCACAATAAATACATGCCAAACAGGATCATCGGCGCCGACAGCACATGCCCCATGGTCACCCAGCCAAATGCCAGGTAACCGATGTGTGCATCGGGCATACGTACAAATTCAACAACAAAACGGAAAATGCCATAGAACAGCATAAACATGCCGGATACTGCGCGACGCGGACGCGGCTTTGCCGAGTAGAACCACAGGATCAGGAACAGCACCAGTCCTTCCAGAAAAGCTTCGTAGAGCATCGACGGATGCCGCGGCTGGTTATCCACGAACGGGAACACCATCCCCCAGGGCAGGTCGGTGGGTTTCCCCCACAGTTCGCCGTTAATAAAATTACCGATCCGGCCGGCGCCCAGGCCGATGGGAACGTAGGGCGCGATGACATCGGTGACCTGGTAAAAGGTGCGCCCGGTCTTGCGGCCAAAAAGCCACATGGCGAAGAACACACCAAGCATTCCACCGTGGAACGACATGCCGCCCTGCCAGATGCGAAACAGCATCAACGGGTCGTCGAGGAACAGGCCGAAGTTATAGAACAGGACATAACCGATACGCCCGCCAAGAATCACGCCCAGCGCGCCATAAAACAACAGGTCGCTGATCTCTTCCGGCTTCCAGCCCGAACCGGGCTTGCGCGCACGGATCGTGCCCAGCCACCACACGGCGACAAAACCGATCAGGTACATCAGGCCATACCAGTGAATGGCAAACGGGCCAAACGATACAACCACGGGATCGATGTTCGGGTAGGTCAGCATATCAACTCGGCAACACGCGGCAAAACATCGCTTTCAGGTAAGACGTTTCGGGAATGGCCGGGTGCACCGGGTGATCCGGCGCCTGGTGTCCGCGTTCCAGAATCTGCAGACTGCGGTCCAGGTGGCGCGAGGACTGCAACAGGATCTTCTGGAACTGTTCTTCTCCCAGGTGATGCGAACAGGATGCTGAAACCAGTATCCCGTCTTTATTCAGCACCTGCATGCCCAACTGGTTGATACGGTGATAGGCCTGCTCACCGGCCTTGCTGTCCTTGCGGCGTTTGATAAAGGCCGGCGGATCGAGCACCACCACGTCGAAGCGTTCCTGATTGACGCGCAACTGTGACAGCACCTCGAACGCATCGCCCTGGATACTGGCTATGCTATCGCCAAAACCATTGGCCTCGGCGTTGGCGTGCACGCGATCCAGCGCCTGTTCCGAGGCATCGACACAAAACACCTCGCTGGCACCGCCGGCAGCGGCCTGCAAACCCCAGCCACCGACATAACTGAACACATCCAGCACGCGTTTTTGTTTCGAGTAGGCACGCAGACGCAGCCGGTTCATACGCTGGTCGTAGAACCAGCCGGTCTTCTGTCCCAGTTGCAACGACACGTCAAAACCCAGCCCGGCTTCTTCCACCGTAATATGTTCCGGGACGTCACCGAGGGTCTCGGTATAACTGTCCAGCCCTTCAAACTTGCGAATGGAACTGTCGCCGCGCAGTACCACACCCTTTGGATGAAGCACCTTGTCCAATGCTTCCAGCACCTGCTCGCGCACCGCTTCCATACCGGCAGTGGTGAGTTGCACCACGCAGACATCGTCGTAGCGGTCGATCACCAGCCCCGGCAACTGGTCGGATTCACCGTACACCAGCCGGTAAAAAGGCCGGTCGAACAAAAGTTCGCGCAGTGACAGGGCAACCTTGAGCCGGTGCACGATCAGTGAGCGATCCAGCACGTAGTTCGGGTCACGGCTCACCAGCCGCGCACAAATCAGCGAAGCCGGGTTGACATAGGCATTACCGAGCGACTTGCCGTTGTGCGCCAGCACCTGTACCGCCTGTCCGGGGGTGAACGCCTTGAGCGGTGTCGCCGTATTGTCCACCTCGTTGCTGTATACCCACACGTGACCGGCGCGGATGCGGCGTTCCTCATTCTTCTTCAACCGCAACGGGGGCAGGGTTTCACTCACAACGGATTCCTTGATACAACGCCATTCAAAGCCGGCAAGCTTACGCGTTCGCCGCCAGCGCGTCGAGCCAATCCGGCCGTTCCAGCAGGCGAAATACCGGCCACAAAACCAGGCTGCCGCCACGGTAGGGCCATACTTCCACGTCCGCGGGCAAGTGCTCCGGCAGCCGCTTGTGATTGACCAGCAGGTAGCCGTCACGGTGCGTCTTCAACCAGTCCTGCAAGGCCGCCCTGTCGCGCAGCGGTTCGATGCGCTGCTGCAGGCGCCCGACAAAGTGGAACTGGCCGTGATACTTGCCCAGCCACGCCAGCGGATGTCCCTGCGCCTGCAACTGTGCAATCTGCCGGCTGGCCGGCGCCATATCGAATGGCGCAGTTGCCAGCGACAACACGCCCAGGTAAATCACCGCCGTGGTGAACATCAGCGTCAGCGCAGCCACCCGCACCGTGGCCGGCAACGGCAGGCTCAGGCGCGTCAACACGACCGCCCACAGCAACAGCGCCGGCCCCCACATCAGCTGGACCTGTGCCAGCCACGCCGGGCCATCCGGCCACCACGGCAATATCAGCAGCAACACACCCGTCACTGCCAGCAGCGCAGCCGCGAAGCGCAGGCTGAAGCGCTGTTCCGGCCGGACCTGCCGCCAGCCGGCCAGCGCCCGCGCCAGCAGCGCAGCCAGCACCGGGAACAGGGGTAACAGGTACTTGCCCTGCTTGCCGCTCACCAGGCTGAACAGCAACAATGCCGGTAGCAGCACGGCAAGGCAGAAACGTACACCGCGATCCCACTGCAGCGGCTTGCCGAGCTGCCACACGGCCTTCCACAGGGTTGGCCAGACCAGCCACGGCAACCACATCACCGGCAACAGCCACAGGTAGCTCCACCAGGGACTGCGGTGCGCAAAGGAATCCACCACCCGCCCGGCCGACTGGCCCCAGAATATCGCCTCGCGGTAGGCCTCTCCACCGGCCAGCCCGGCCGGGATGGCCCACGCCAGCGCAATACCTGCCGCCAATATCAGCGCGGCAGACAGGCCGGCATACCAGTGCCACGCGCGTCGCGGGGACGCGTCCAGCCACCAGGGCGCCAGCAGCGCTGCCGGCAATACGGGAAGGAAAATAACCGGCCCCTTCGCCAGCACGCCGAAGCCCAGCGCCACCCCAACCAGCACCCAGCCACGCACGAGGCGTTGCGCTGCATCGAGCATCCCCAGCCACGCCACCAGCGCCGCAATGACCAGCAACAGGTCAAACTGAACCAGGGTAAAGAAGTTGTGCCAGAACACCCCTCCCAGCAACAACCAGGGGGTCAGGGCAGCCGTCATATCGGCCTGCTGTGGCCACAGGCGACGCGCCAGCCGTGCCGACAACCACAACGCCAGCAGACTCAGGCCCAGCATCAACAGCCGGGCAGACAGCGCCGACACCCCGAACAACGCCCACAAACCGTGAATCAGCCAGAACAGCAACGGCGGCTTGTGACTGTAGGCTTCGCCGTTCAGGTACGGCACCAGGAAATCGCCGCGCCACCACATCTCCCAGGCCACGCTCAGGTAACGCGTTTCGTCCACCGGCAGCAACGGGCGCAGCCACAACTGGATCACTGCCAGCGCCGCAGCCGCCAGTAGCAGTTGCGGCCAGTGTGTTACAGGATGCCCCGGATGATTCATCTTCCACCATACCGGCGCAGACCGGTATCCAATGCACGTGACACCCTGGATGCCGGCCTGCGCCGGCATGACGGTGCGTAATCCAGGCCCGGTGAAATTTGCGTATTCACGCCTGTTCTTCTGCAGCAGCCGGCAGCCGCCCCCGGTAACGCCGGTAAAGCTGCACGCCCAGCAGGCCGGATATCATGAACAGCAGCACACCGATACCGATACGCATGCCGGGATCGACCCGGATGCCACTGCCGAGCAGCGCAAAGACAAGCATCTGCGGCACATAACCCAGCGCCGAACCGGCAAAGAATGGCAGCGCGCGAATGCCGCCAAGCCCGGAGGCCAGATTCAGCAACAGGTTACTGCCGGCCGGCAGCAGTCGAATGACCAGCGTGGTGGTAAACGTATGCGCGTCAACAAACGAGGCAACGCGGCGGAACCGCTCCGGCACGCCGGACACACCGAGAAAACACCTTGCGACGCGTCCGTAGCCAAACGTCATCACGCAGGCGATCAGCACGGCCAGCAGGGCCAGCAGGGTTCCCCCCGTCAATTCGAACGCATAGCCGCCGAGAAACGCCACCACCTGGCGCGGCAGACCCAGCGAGGCAAACAGGGCGGCAATCGCGATAAACCACAACTGTCCAGCCATGCCCTGGTCACGAATCTCACGATCAATCCAGTCCTTGTCCGGTAACATGCCAAATGCACCGGACTGCACCAGCCAGCCGATACCGACCAGCAGTACGATCAGCAACAAGCCTTTCAACAGACGTCGATACGGGTGCAAGACTCACTGCTCCTCGCGGGCTTCAGGGCGCAACGGGCGACGGCGCAACCACATGACCCCGAACAGGTCGACAATGCCGACCCACAGACGGTTATGCAGGCCGTACTTGCTGACACCGCGCCGGCGCGGACGGTGATTGACCGGCAGGGAACGCACCCCGCCCCCGGCACGTAACACCAGTGCCGGCAGGAAGCGGTGCATGTGATCAAAACGCGGTAACTGCAAACAGGCGTCACGGCGCATCAGCTTGAGGCCACAGCCGGTATCCGGTGTGGCATCGCCAAGCAGGGTGGCACGCACTGCATTGGCGATACGTGACGACAGCCGCTTCAGCCAGCTGTCCCGCCGCTGCCTGCGCCAGCCACACACCATCCACAGACTGTCATCTGCCTGCGCAGCCTCGTACAACGCAGGAATATCGGCCGGGTCGTTCTGGCCATCACCATCCAGCGTAGCAATCCACGCTGCACGCGCAGCCAGCAACCCCGATAACAGAGCAGCACTCTGACCGGCATTTACGGCGTGACGTAAAACGCGCAACGCTGGATAGTCGGAACGCAACACCGTCAGTCTTTCGGCTGTAGCGTCACTACTGCCGTCATCGACAAAAATCACCTCGTATTCAAAACGGCCATCCAGCACCAGGCAAATCTCGTCCAGCAGCGGCTGCACATTGTCCTGTTCATTGAATACGGGAATGACGAGGGAAAGATCCATAGAATTAAAAAGGTTTCCGCTCGCTTGTGCGCGGCAAGACCGCCTCTGTATAGTTGACTGTTACAGTCAGGAATTATACCGGATCCCAACCATGACCCGCGACACGCAATATACCAATCATCTTGCAAACGAAACCAGCCCCTACCTGTTACAGCACGCAAATAACCCGGTTGACTGGTACCCCTGGGGGGATGAGGCACTGGACCGGGCACGCCGTGAAAACAGGCCCATACTGTTGTCGATCGGTTACTCGGCCTGCCACTGGTGTCACGTCATGGCGCACGAATCCTTTGAAGATCCTGACACGGCCAGGGTAATGAACAAACTGTTCGTCAACATCAAGGTCGACCGTGAGGAACGCCCGGACCTGGACAAGATTTACCAGACGGCGCATTCCCTGCTCACACAACGCAACGGCGGCTGGCCGCTGACCATGTTCCTCGACCCGGAGAATCAGATTCCTTTCTTCGGCGGCACCTACTTCCCGCCACAATCGCGCCATGGGCTGCCCGCCTTTACCGACCTGTGTGAACACATTGCAGCCTTTTACCGTGACAGGCGCGACGAGCTGGAGCAACAGAACCAGTCGCTGGTGGAGTTCATGCGCAACATGCACCACAGTGAAAGTGCAACGCCGGACACACTCAACAGCATGCCGCTGGACGTGGCCCGGCAACAACTCGCCAACCAGTACGACAAGCAATATGGCGGTTTTGGCAAGGCGCCCAAATTCCCGCACCCGACCAGTCTCGAACGTCTGCTGCGCCACTGGGATATCACCGGACGCAAGGACCAGGAAGCGCTCGATATGACCCTGTTCACCCTCGACCGCATGGCGCTCGGCGGCATGTACGACCAGCTCGGTGGCGGCTTCTGCCGTTACTCGGTCGACGACCAGTGGATGATCCCGCACTTCGAAAAAATGCTCTACGACAACGGCCCGCTGCTGTCGTTATACAGCGAAGCCTTTGCGGCGACCGGCCAGTCGCTCTACCGGCGTATCGTCTCCGAGACCGCTGCCTGGGTGCAGCGCGAAATGCAGGCGCCCGAAGGTGGTTACTACTCCAGTCTGGACGCCGACAGTGAAGGCGAGGAAGGAAAATTCTATGTCTGGACGCAGGAACAACTGCACACACTGCTGGCTGACGACGAATATGCCGTGTCCGCCATACGCTATGGTTTTAACCGCGAACCCAACTTCGAGGGACGCTGGAACCCGCATGTGTACGAGTCACTCGAAACCGTTGCGGAAAAAACCGGCCATGATCTCCCGGAGGTAACAGCCGTACTGGCCTCTGCGCGCAACAAACTTTTCCGGGCGCGTGAACAACGCATACGCCCGGGGCGTGATGAAAAAATCCTGGTGTCGTGGAACGCGCTGATGATCAAGGGCATGGCGCAGGCGGCACGGGTATTTAATGAACCTGCCTTTTTTGAATCCTCCCGGCGCGCACTGGACTTTATTCGCGCCACGCTGTGGTCGGATAACCGGCTTTTTGCCACCTGCAAGGACGGTCGCGCGCACCTGTCGGCCTACCTGGACGATTATGTCTTTCTCATCGACGCCATTCTGGAACGCCTGCAAGTGCGCTGGAACAGCGATGAACTGACTTTCGCCCTGCAACTCGCCGATGTCGTACTGGAACACTTCGCCGACCCGGACGGCGGCTTCTGGTTCACGGCCGACGATCATGAAAACCTGATCCAGCGCCCCAAACCCCTGGGCGACGATGCCATGCCATCGGGTAACGCCATCGCGGCCAAAGTATTCGGCCGGCTTGGCCACTTGCTCGGTGATACACGCTATACCGATGCAGCAGAAAACACCCTGAAGTCGGCCTGGCACCACATACAGCAGGGGCCCTACGGACATACCGGGTTACTGCTGGCGCTGGAAGAATACCTGAACCCGGTAGACACACTGGTTATCCGCCCAGGCTGTAACCCGGACATCTGGAAACAGGCTGTCGGAAACGACTATGCCCCGCGTCGCCAGACTTTCTTTATTCCGGATGAAACAAACAACCTCCCCGGCCTGCTCGCCACTCGCGACTCACAGGAGGACGGCATTGCCTGGTTATGCCAGGGCGTACAGTGCATGCCCCCCATAACCAGGCCGGAGCAACTGCGCTCGCAACTCGACATGCACGAGAACAACTGACACTCTCCCTGCCGCGACCATTGCAGGCGTATTATCTTCGTGCACCCGTCCGGCAAACGGCCAACTTGCGAGCTGCCAGGAAAACCCGAGTTCAGTCCACAGGGATCTCCATAAAAGGCTCAAGTTCCTGGTGAACAGCACACTGCCCGACAAGCGACGCACCCATCTTTGGCAATTTCATCACACGCACACCTGTATCGGTGACATCCAGCGGCAAAAAACCGCGCCGCAAGTTCATCTGGTACAACACCTGGGCTTGCGCCGCACAACGCGAAAAGACATCCACGCGGGGATGCAGGTATGCCAGCGCCTTGTCCAGCATGCGCGCACCTTCCCCCCGGCCGCGAAACTCCGGCAAAACGGCGATCATCCAGATTTCGTTGCCGAGACCGGACATAATGGCGCTGTTGATCAGGCAACCCGCCAGTTGGCCGTCGTCGGCTTCCCAGGCCAGCAGCTGGGCACTGGCATCCTCGTCAAGTCGTCGACTGCGCTTGCGGATATTATTCAGGTTCTTGCGCAACCCTGACTGATAAGCTTCGTCCGCCAGTCGCGGGTCAAAGCGGCCCTGTGCCGCTTCATTGACAATCAGCTGGTGAACAACATCGATATCCTGTGATTTTGCTGAACGGAACACAACCATCCTCTCTTACAATACTGTCAGATCGCTTCCAAAACTGTCCCGGTATCGTGCGCGGAAATCATCGAGGGTAAAGGCGTGATTCTGGGTACCGTGCCGTTCGATCTTGATCGCCCCCATCAAGGCGGCAATGCGCCCGGTAACTTCCCAGTCGAGCCCGTTCATCAGGCCGTACAACAGGCCACCACGGTAGGCATCACCGCAGCCTGTAGGATCCGTTATGGCATCCACTTTTGCCGTCGGGACTTCGATGCAGGCGCCGTCGGTATAGATCTGCGAGCCCTCGCCACCACGGGTCACCACCAGGGCGTCAACCTGTGAGGCAATGTCCGGCAACGACCAGCCGGTACGGTCCTGTAGCAGTTGCGATTCATAGTCGTTCACACACACCCAGGTTGCCTGCTCAATAAACCGTCTGAAGTCATCGCCATCGAACAGTGGCATAGCCTGTCCCGGGTCAAACACAAACGGAATACCCGCCTCGACAAACTGGCTGGCGTGATCGATCATGCCCTGGCGGCCGTCCGGCGAGACTATGCCAAGCTTCACACCGCTGGCGTCACCGACTTTTACCTCGTGGGCATGGTCCATGGCTCCCGGGTGGAACGCCGTGATCTGGTTATCGTCCTGGTCGGTGGTGATAAATGCCTGCGCGGTATAGGCCCCGTTGATCTCTTTAATATGCGTGCGGGGTATCCCGTACTGGTCCATCC
>NZ_JBTTIO010000052.1:0-12836 GCF_058323355.1 Thiogranum sp. | reverse complement strand
ACACCATCTTCATTGTTGTCCTGGAACGCTTCAGCCAGATCGGTAAACGGCTCGCCTGCATCAAAACTGCCATTGCCATTCTGATCCGTGAAGCTTTCTTCACCGACGGCTGTCGCGAGAATAGTGACACGGCCGTCAACCGGGCGCGGGTCCTGGCTGGTCCAGTTTACCGAACAGGCACCGCTGAGGGTCTGGCAGGAACCACCAATTGAACCACCCTCTGTGGTAAACAGGATCGTGGTGCCATCCGGCACCGGGTTGTTGAAACGATCCGCCAGACGCGCCGTGATGGGCACCTGCACGCCATCAATATCCCAGGCTTCCGGGTTGAGCGTTGCTGCGCTCAATGAGAAGCTGTCGTTGTCCGGTATACCCGTGGTAACAACCAGCTGATCCGATTGGGTAGAGATACCCGTACTGTCTACCGTAGCGGTAACACGCACCGGGGTAGCCACCGTGCCGGACTGGACAATGGTTTGAATCAGGCCGTCGCTGCCACTCACGGCAGTTCCCGTACCGGGGCTGAACTGCAGGCCCCCGACCGTGGTATTGAGCGCAAAGGTAACCGATTGATTTCCTATGGGGTTGCCTGCTGTGTCCAGCACACGGAATGTCACGATTGAGGTTTCGGACTGCCCGGCACCCCCCATTCCTTTCAATGCAATGTTGTTGGGGTTCGAAGCCACGAACTCTATTGAGCCAAGCGTGGCGGGCAACACATTGATGGTTACATTCGCGGAAATCGTGGTTCCATCCACGGTTGCACTCGCTGTAATCGTATCGTCACCGGTACACCCCTGTGCTGTGTACGTTGTGACGGCTACACCACTGTTCGAGTTAACGGGCGAAATCACAGAAGCCAGATTAGTCCCGATGCAGGTCGAGGAAAAAGTAACATCGGTGGCTGTCAGGTAGGGGTTACCCTGGTTATCAACCAGAAAAGCGCTGATAGAAGCACTGCCGCCGGCTGAAAGCTGTGCAAGGCTGGACTGTACGCTAATCGAGACTACCCCGTTTGTGCCACCGGTACCCCCGGTGCCGCCAGTGCCACCAGTGCCCCCGGTGCCGCCAACGCCCTGCAGATCTTCCCGGCCACCACCACCGCAAGCGGTTACCAGAAAGGCTGCCAATACAATGAAAATTGTTCTGCGCAAGATGTGATACATTTTTTCTGTCCCTTGATATCGATTATATCGCTGTAAAAATCCCTGATGCCCCCGCGCAAATACCGACTTCTGTGCGCCTGGAACCTGATCCCGCCGTATATTCCTTCACCGGGCCACTTATTCCTTCTGCCTGTATATACGATGATCGCGCCCAACGATATATTAAGCTTTGACCATTTACTACTGGGCACGGAACGTGAACATTAGAACACTGTTGTACTTGCAACAATGTGTTCCGCCTCACATTCCCTGCTATTCAGCAACCCCGCCTTTCAGGGTGCTTTCAGTGCGTCTGGCCTGCTATCGGCCAGCATTTTTCTTCCTTTAGTCATCGGCTTCCGTGAATTTTCCGATGCTGGCCATGAACCTGAAGCTGCATTGTCCTGCGTCCGGTTTGCAGAAAAATCCGGTTTCTGGCATACCTGTCCGCCATGAGTTCAAAGGACCGTTTTTTTCTGGTCGGCCCCATGGGAGCCGGCAAATCCACTATCGGCCGCAAGCTGGCGCGGGTACTGGGCCTCGAATTTATTGACAGCGACCGGGAAATCGAGACAAAAACCGGTGTCGATATCCCCTTAATATTTGAATTAGAAGGAGAATCCGGGTTCAGGAAACGCGAGCAGGAAGTCATCGATGAACTGTCGGCAATGCCCGGTATCGTGCTGGCAACAGGCGGTGGTGCCGTGCTTGATCCGCAAAACCGTCGAAAGCTCGCCTCACGCGGCACGGTCATCTACCTGCAGACCTCCGTCGACCAGCAGTTGCAACGTACGGCACACGACCGCAATCGCCCACTGCTGCAAACCGACAACCCGCGGGCAAAACTGCAACAGCTGCTGGCAGAACGTGACCCGCTGTACCGGGACATCGCCGATATTGTCATCGAAACCGATGGCTGCAGGGTGCGTGACGTCGTGCAGAAAATAACGCAGTTTGTTGAGGAAAATCAGACAGCCCCTTATCCTTGAACCATGATCAGAAAAACCTTGCACCTTGAACTGGGCGAACGCAGCTACCCGATCCACATCGGGCCGGACCTGTTGTCGCAGACTGCGCTGTATAAACCTGCTATCCGCGGGCGCCAGGTGATGGTCGTCAGCAATGACACCGTTGCACCGCTTTATATGGATCACGTCTGTGAAGCGTTGCAGGACTACCACCTTGAACAGCTGGTGCTGCCGGATGGCGAGCAACACAAGACACTCGAGGTGCTGAATTTCATTTTCGACGCGCTGCTGGAAAAACGCTTCAACCGCTCCTGCTGTCTGGTGGCGCTGGGGGGTGGTGTGGTCGGCGATATGGTCGGCTTCGCCGCGGCCTGTTACCAGCGCGGAGTGGATTTCATCCAGCTGCCTACCACCCTGCTGGCGCAGGTGGACTCCTCTGTCGGTGGCAAGACCGGTGTCAATCACCGGCTCGGCAAAAACATGATCGGCGCTTTTCACCAGCCGCGCCTGGTACTGGCTGACACCGGTACCCTTGACACACTGGATGACCGACAGCTGTCGGCCGGTATTGCAGAAGTCATCAAATATGGACTGATCGAGGATGGTGAATTTTTTGAATGGCTGGAAGCCAATATGACCCGCCTGCTGGAGCGGGATACCGAGGCGCTGGTCTATGCCATTGAGCGCTCCTGCCGCTGCAAGGCGGAAATTGTTGCGGCCGATGAACGGGAAAGCGGAAAACGCGCCCTGCTGAATCTCGGTCATACCTTCGGGCACGCGATCGAAACCGGTATGGGTTACGGAAACTGGCTGCACGGTGAGGCGGTTGCCGCCGGTATGGCCATGGCCGCCGACCTGTCTGCACGTCATGGCTGGCTGAATGCGGCCGACGTCACCCGTATCCGCGCCCTGCTCGGCAAGGCGCGATTGCCGACTGACCCGCCCGACGAAATCAGCCGCGAACGTTTCCTGGAATTAATGGCGGTCGACAAAAAGGCCCTGGATGACGGTCTGCGGCTGATTTTGCTCGATGCCATTGGTGCCGCCAGGATCACCGCTGACTACGATATGGAACGTTTGCACGAAACACTCGACCAGCGCCTGCCGCTGACCGGTTCATGAACAGCCTGGCGGATGACCTTGACGCCGTAAGCGGCCTGGCGCCCTACGCCGCCAGTGACAGCACATCCAGCGGCCGTCACCACACTGAGCCGGCACCCAACTATCGCAGCGAATACCAGCGCGACCGCGACCGGATTATCCACGCCGCCGCTTTTCGCCGCCTTGAATACAAGACCCAGGTATTCGTTAACCATGAAGGCGACCTGTTCCGGACGCGCCTGACACATTCCATCGAGGTCGCGCAGATTGCGCGTTCCATCGCCCGCGCACTGCGATTGAACGAGGATCTGACCGAAGCCATTGCGCTGGCGCACGACCTCGGTCATACGCCGTTTGGGCATGCCGGCCAGGATGCGCTGAATGGTTGTATGAAAGAATACGGTGGGTTCGAACACAATCTTCAGTCACTGCGCGTCGTTGATGAACTGGAAGAAAAGTACGCCGACTTTCCCGGTCTCAACCTGACGTTTGAAACACGTGAAGGCATCCTCAAACACTGCTCGCCCGGCAATGCCGCTGAACTGGGCGATGTCGGCGAGCGTTTTCTGAGCAAACAGCAACCCAGCCTGGAAGCGCAACTCACCAACCTCGCCGATGAGATTGCCTACAACAGCCACGATGTCGATGACGGCTTGCGTGCCGGTTTGATCGGTGTCGATCAATTGAATGAAGTTCCCCTGTTCGCCGAACAATACAATGAAGTCAAACAACGTTACCCGTCGCTTTCACAGCGACGCGTCATCCATGAGGTTGTCAGGCGCCTGATCAACTGCCAGGTGGTGGACCTGATCGAAACCAGCAAGCTGAAGCTGGCCGAAGCGCAGCCGGACAGTATCGACGACGTACGCAAGCAACCGCAAAGCCTGATCTCTTTCAGTGAATCCATGCGCGAAAGTAACCTGGAACTGAAACGTTTCCTGCGCAACCGCCTGTACCGGCACTACCGTGTACACCGCATGAGCGCCAAGGCCAACCGCGTCATTCGTGACCTGTTCATGGCTTTCAATGATGACCCGGGGTTGATGCCGGATGAAGCCCGGCAGCATGTCGCGACACTTCGCTCGGCGGACGGTGAAACCGGTCAGGCGCGCGCGGTGGCAGACTATATTGCCGGCATGACGGATCGTTATGCCATCAGCGAGCACCATCGGGTCTACAATCCGGGGGAGCTGACTTGAGCGCAGCTTGTCTGTCAGAGAAACAATATGCGCATTTACATGCAGATCCCGCCCAGCGACACCGGACCGCCAAGGTTCTACCACCTGCATTTGCAGGAGGACCTGATCGACGGCTGGACGCTGGTTCGCGAATGGGGCTACCAGGGCGCAGGCGGACGTGTGATCAAGGACCACTTTGCTGAGCGCGAACAGGCAGAGCAGGCCATGATGTCAATCCGGGACGCGCAGCTGAAAAAAGGCTATCAGGTAGTGTTTATGCAGGCACAGACATGAACAATTCGGCGACGCCAGGGCAGCCCGAGTACCTGCAGGCCTGGTCACTGCGCTGCCACCCGTTTGAAGAAAAGCTGGATATGCAGTTTTTCTATGCCGGCAGTGCCCTGATGCAACGCCTGGATCTGCTGACCCACCTGGTCCAGTTCAGTGAATCCATTGTGGTTGTCAGCGGTCCGCGCGGCAGTGGCAAAACAACGCTTCTGGAACAGTTTCTCGGCCACATCAACCCGCAGTGGCGCATCTGCCGGATGGACGGGGCAGAGGGCGACAGGCTGGCCGAACGACTGGCGGAAACCCTCGGTGGGGAAGCCGGCGAGGACGAGCAGACCCTGCTGGGCCGCTGGGTGGCGCAGAGCGACCCGGCACAACAACTGATCCTGGTCATCGATAATGCCGAGCAGCTCGACGACGCAGCCTTGCAGCGGCTGTGTGAACTCACCGGTGTTCCGGATGGTGACCGCCTGCGCATTGTTCTGTTCGGTACGGCGGAAACGCAGGATCTTGCCCGTAGCATGCTGGAACAACTGGGCAGCAAGCGCAGCTGCCAGACGCTGGAGCTTCCGAAACTGACGGAAGAGGAAACGGCCGCCTATCTCATGTACCGTCTGGCCGTCGCAGGCTACAGCGGCGAGAGTCCGTTTACTCCGACAGAAGTCCGTGCTATCTGTAAATCTGCGCGCGGTCGCCCGGGCCAGATAAACCGGCTGGCGCACGAGTCGCTCGTCGAACATCACATGCGTGCCAGAATCAACAAGCGCGCACCCATACAACGCGGGCCGAAAAAGAACCGCACCCCGATGTGGGTCGGGGCATCCGTTGTCATTGCCGTCCTTGCCGGCTACCTTGGCTGGCAGCGGCTCGCGCCAACGCAAGCGCCCGATGAAACCCCGGCGCCACCCGAGCAGGCCATGGTTGAACAACCGCTGGTACTTCCCGTCCCGGAGGAGGCTATCGATAACGGTGTCGTGGCACAGGGCGAACCCTCTCAGGCCCGGGAAATACACACTGAAACCAAAAACCCGGATTTCGTCGAGCCGGACTCCGCCCGGGTTGAAGAAGTGGCCACCATCACCACGCAGGAAAAACCCGCCGAAAGCGTCGAACAAACGGCTACTGTTGAAGCAGGGAAACCTGTGCCGGCCCCTGTTGCCGCCAGGCCCGATACCAGCCCGACAACAAACCTCGCCACAGCAGAGCCCGACAAACGTGCCGCACTACAACCGCTCACTCGCGAAGAAACCGCGCCCGGTAATGAGGCTGCGGACATCAATGCAGCAGCGCCAGCTGCCGCCAGCCGGCCCCCGGCGTCCAGCGAACCCGCCGCCACGACGCCGGGTGATGCAGAACCACCATACCGCGAAAGCTGGCTGCTGCAACAGCCACCCGGCCGATTCACGCTGCAACTGCTGGGATCGCGCGATCAGGCTTCTATTGCAGGATACATCGAGCGACATGCGTTGGCCCGTGAACAAACGGCCTACTACCGTGGCCGTTATCAGGACAGTGACTGGTATGTTCTGCTGTATGGCATTTACCCGGACAAGGCCGCCGCCCTGGCAGCCCGCAGCGCCTTGCCGGACAAGGTGCAAAAAGCCAAACCCTGGCCACGCAGCCTGAAATCGGTGCAGGACAGTATCAACGCGGCGCAGTAATCCTTCCCGGCCCGGCAGCAGAGGTATTCCGCCTGAAAAAACAAGGTTTAACCCCGAAAAACGCTGGCGTCAGGCGGCTATCTCCATTATTCTTTCCGGCCCGAATTTTTACCTTCGGGTGCCACCACCCCCCGGATCCGGGCGTGGGTGGTTTTGCGCGCGCATGCGCACAAACTCTTGAATAATGAGATAGTTAACCAGAGGTCGGACATGAGTCACGGGGCTTTTCCGGAACAGCAGGGTCTGTATGACCGAGAAAACGAGCACGATGCCTGCGGCGTCGGTTTTGTCGCCCATATAAAAGGTGAGCAGAGCCATGCCATCGTCAGACAGGGCTTGCAGATCCTTGAGAACCTGACTCACCGCGGCGCGGTAGGCGCTGATCCGCTGGCCGGCGACGGCGCCGGTATCCTGATCCAGACGCCGGACGCCTTCCTGCGCGAGGAATGTGCCGCGCTTGGCTACGAACTGCCGGCCCCCGGCACCTATGCCGTTGGCATGGTATTCCTGCCGCAACCGACCCGGACCCGTACAGAATGTGTTGCGCTGATTGAACGCATTGTCCGCGAAGAAGGTCAGGATGTACTTGGCTGGCGTGATGTCCCCGTCGACAACAGCGGTCTTGGTCAGAGCGTGAAGGACGTCGAACCCGTGGTTCGCCAGGTGTTTATCAGCTGCGGTGACAACTGTCCGACCCAGGATGATTTCGAGCGCAAGCTGTTTATTACCCGCAAGGTCATCGAGAACACGGTGCGCGATTCCGACTGGGAAGGGCACGAGAATTTCTACATCCCGTCGTTCTCCAGCCGCACCCTGCTGTACAAGGGCATGTTGCTGGCCAACCAGGTCGACACCTATTTCAAGGATCTGCGCGACGAGCGCATGGTGTCCGCGCTGGCGCTGGTGCACCAGCGCTTCTCCACCAACACCTTCCCGTCGTGGGACCTGGCGCACCCGTTCCGCATGATCGCCCACAACGGCGAAATCAACACCCTGCGCGGTAACGTCAACTGGATGCGCGCGCGCCGCCACTCCATGGCTTCCGAACTGTTTGGCGCCGACCTGGAGAAGGTCTGGCCGCTGATCCCGGAAGGCCAGTCCGATTCGGCCTGCTTCGACAATGCGCTGGAACTGCTGGTCGCCGGCGGCTACTCCATGGCGCACGCCATGATGATGCTGATCCCGGAAGCCTGGGCCGGCAACCCGCTGATGGACGACCAGCGCAAGGCGTTCTACGAATATCACGCCGCGCTGATGGAGCCGTGGGACGGCCCCGCCGCTGTGGCCTTCACCGACGGCCGCCAGATCGGCGCCACCCTCGACCGTAACGGCCTGCGTCCGGCGCGCTACCTCATCACTGACGACGAGCTGGTGGTGATGGCCTCGGAAATGGGCGTGCTCAACATTCCCGACGAAAAGATCGTCAAGAAGTGGCGCCTGCAGCCCGGCAAGATGTTCCTCATCGACATGGAGCAGGGCCGCATCATCGACGATGCCGAGCTGAAGGCCTCGCTGTCCGCCAGCCACCCGTACCAGGCATGGCTGGACAAGACCCAGATTCATCTCAAGAACCTGCCCGCGCAGGCCAACGGCGTCAATGGCGACCCGGACACGCTGCTCGACCGCCAGCAGGCATTCGGCTTCACCCAGGAGGATCTCAAGATCCTCATGAAGCCCATGGCCGCTACCGGCCAGGAAGGTATCGGCTCGATGGGTGCCGACAACCCGGTGGCCGTGCTGTCGAACAAGGCCAAGCCGCTGGCAAACTATTTCCAGCAGAACTTTGCCCAGGTGACCAACCCGCCGATCGACCCGATCCGCGAGGAACTGGTGATGTCACTGGTGTCACTGATCGGACCGCGCCCCAACCTGCTGGGGCTGGACTCCGGCGGCGGGCATATGCGTCTGGAAGTCGCCCAGCCGATCCTCACCGACAAGGATCTGCAGCGCATCCGCGATATTGAAAAAGCCACCGACGGCGCTTTCAGAACCAGAACGCTGGATATCTGTTATCCCGCCGAGCGCGGCGCCGCCGGCATGGAAGGCGCTGTCGAATCTGTTTGCCAGCAGGCCGAACAGGCCGTGCGCGACGGCTACAACATTCTGATTCTGTCCGACCGTTCGGTCGATGCGACGCGCATCCCGATCCCGGCGCTGCTCGCCACCTCCGCCGTACACCACCACCTGGTGCGCGAAGGCCTGCGCACCGAATCCGGACTGGTGGTTGAAACCGGCGCGGCGCGCGAGGTTCACCAGTTCGCTACGCTGGCCGGTTATGGTGCCGAAGCCATCAACCCCTACCTGGCGTTCGAAACCCTGGCGAGCATGAAGGACGACCTGCCGGAAGACCTCGACCAGAGCGAAATCAACAGGCGCTACATCAAGGCGGTTGGCAAAGGTCTGCTGAAAGTCTTTTCCAAGATGGGTATTTCCACCTACCAGTCCTACTGCGGCGCGCAGATCTTCGACGCCGTGGGTCTGAAGCAGTCGTTTGTCGACAAGTATTTCACCGGCACTGCCAGCATGATCGAAGGCGTCGGTATCGAGGAGATCGCCGAGGAAGCCGCGTGCTGGCACCACGACGCCTACAGTAACAACCCGGTGTTCGAGGATGCACTCGACGTGGGCGGCGACTATGCCTGGCGCGTGCGCGGCGAGGATCACGTGTGGACACCGCAGACCATCGCCAAGCTGCAGCACGCCACGCGCGCCAACGATGCGAAAACCTTTTCCGAGTTCTCGAAGCTGGTCGATGAACAGAACGAACACCTGAAGACCCTGCGCGGCCTGTTCGATTTCAAATTTGCCAACGAACCGGTGCCGCTCGATGAAGTTGAACCGGCAAAAGAAATCGTCAAGCGCTTCGCCACCGGCGCCATGTCTTTCGGGTCCATTTCCTGGGAAGCACACACCACGCTGGCCATCGCCATGAACCGTATCGGCGGCAAGTCCAACACCGGCGAAGGCGGTGAGGAGCGTTCGCGCTTCAAGCCGATGGACAACGGCGATTCCATGCGCTCGGCCATCAAGCAGGTGGCCTCCGGGCGCTTCGGTGTCACCACCGAATACCTGGTCAACTCCGACGACATCCAGATCAAGATGGCGCAGGGCGCCAAGCCCGGCGAGGGCGGCCAGTTGCCCGGCCACAAGGTCAACGACTGGATTGCGCGGGTGCGCCATTCCACGCCGGGCGTCGGGCTGATTTCACCGCCGCCGCACCATGACATCTATTCCATCGAAGACCTGGCGCAGCTGATCCACGATTTGAAAAATGTGAATCCGAAAGCGCGGATCAGCGTCAAGCTGGTATCCGAAGTCGGTGTTGGTACGGTTGCAGCGGGTGTCTCCAAGGCGCACGCCGACCACGTCACCATCGCCGGTTACGACGGCGGCACCGGTGCTTCGCCGCTGACGTCCATCCGCCATGCCGGCAGTCCGTGGGAACTGGGCCTCGCCGAAACCCACCAGACGCTGGTGCTGAACAAGCTGCGCGGCCGGATTGCCGTGCAGGTCGACGGCGGCATGCGTACCGGGCGTGACGTCGTTATCGGCGCGCTGCTGGGCGCCGACGAGTTCGGTTTCGCCACCGCGCCGCTGATCGTGGAAGGCTGCATCATGATGCGCAAGTGTCACCTCAACACCTGTCCGGTCGGTGTCGCTACCCAGGATGAAACCCTGCGCAAGCGTTTCGTCGGCCAGCCGGAACACGTGGTCAACTACTTCTTCTTCGTCGCCGAGGAAATCCGCCAGCTGATGGCCAGGCTCGGCTTCCGCACCATGAACGAAATGATCGGCCGCTCCGACAAGCTGGACATGCGCAAGTGCATCGACCACTGGAAAGCGCACGGGCTGGATTACTCGCGCATTCTGTACATGCCCAACGTGCCGGACGCCGCCGTGTATAACTGCGAGCAGCAGGACCACGGCCTCGACAAGGCGCTCGACAACAAACTTATCGAGCAGGCCTCGCCGGCACTGGAACGCGGCGAATCTGTAAAAATCGAAACACCGGTATGCAACGTCAACCGCACGGTCGGCACCATGCTGTCGGGCCGCGTAGCGGAACGCTATGGCAATGAAGGCCTGCCGGATGACACCATTCATATCAAGCTGAACGGCGTGGCCGGCCAGAGCTTCGGTGCCTGGGTCATGAAAGGCGTGACACTGGAGCTGGAAGGTGAAGGTAACGACTACGTCGGCAAGGGCCTGTCCGGTGGACGGCTGGTGATCTACCCGCCGGCCAACTGCCCGATCGTGCCGGAAGAAAACATCATCGTCGGCAACACCACGTTGTACGGCGCCATTTCCGGCGAATGTTATTTCCGCGGTGTCGGCGGTGAACGCTTCGCGGTGCGCAACTCCGGTGCCTCGGCTGTCGTCGAGGGCGTGGGTGACCACGGCTGTGAATACATGACCGGCGGTGTCGTGGTGGTACTGGGTGAAACCGGGCGCAACTTCGCGGCCGGCATGAGCGGCGGTATCGCCTACGTGCTGGACGAAAGCGGCGACTTCGAATCACGCTGCAACCTCGCCATGGTGGAACTGGAGCCGGTGCCGGAAGAAGACGAGGCACTGGAAGCACTGGAACACCAGGGCGGCGACCTCGAAACCCACGGCAAGGTCGACATCAGCACCGACATGACGCGCTATGACGCACTGCGCCTGCGCCGCCTGGTCGAGAAACACCTGCAATACACCAACAGCAGCGTGGCGAAAAATATCCTCGACAACTGGAACACCATGTTGCCGAAATTCGTCAAGGTCATGCCGGTCGATTACCGCCGCGCGCTGGAAGAAATGAAACAGGCACAGGCCAACGAACTGGCTGCTGCAAGCTAAACCTCAGGGCAGAACTGACACTATGGGTAAACCAACCGGATTCCTGGAGTACCCGCGCAAAGACCGCGGCTACAAACCTGTTGAAGAACGCATCAAGACATTTGCTGAATTCATCATTCCCCTGGATGAGCAGACGCTCAGCATACAGGGTGCGCGTTGCATGGACTGCGGCATCCCCTTCTGCCACGAAGGCTGCCCGGTCAACAACCTCATTCCTGACTGGAATGACCTGGTGTACAAGGGCAAGTGGGAGAAGGCCAACAAGGTACTGCACTCCACCAACAACTTCCCGGACTTCACCGGCCGTATCTGCCCGGCGCCCTGCCAGGAATCCTGCACCCTCAACCTGATCGACGACCCGGTCAGCATCAAGACCATCGAGTGCGCCATCGTCGACAAGGCCTGGGACAATGGCTGGCTGGAGCCGAAGATTGCTGAAAACAAAACCGGCAGGAAGGTCGCCGTGGTCGGCGGTGGCCCCGCGGGCATGGCCTGCGCGCAACAGCTGGTGCGTGTCGGGCACGACGTTACCCTGTTTGAAAAGAACGACCGCTTCGGCGGCCTGCTGCGCTACGGCATCCCCGACTTCAAGATGGAAAAGCACCATATCGACAAGCGCATGAAGCAGATGGAAGCCGAAGGCATCCAGTTCAAACCAAACACCAATGTCGGTGTCGATATCAGCGCACAGGAATTGCTCAACACGTTTGACGCCGTTGCGCTTACCGGCGGTTCCGAGCAGCCGCGAGACCTGCCGGTGCCCGGCCGTGATCTCGAAGGCGTGTACTTCGCCATGGAGTTCCTGCCGCAACAGAACCGTCGTGTGGCCGGCGATAAAATCCCTGAAGACCAGTCCATCATGGCTACCGGCAAGAAGGTCGTTGTCATCGGTGGCGGCGATACCGGTTCCGACTGTATCGGCACGTCTATCCGCCAGGGCTGCGAATCCGTCACACAAATTGAAATCCTGCCCAAACCGCCGGAAAAGGAAGACAAACTGCTGACCTGGCCGGAATGGCCGAACAAGCTGCGCACGTCCACGTCGCAGGAAGAAGGCGTCACCCGCGAGTGGAGCGTGGCGACAAAAGCATTCATCGGTGAAAACGGCAAGCTGAAAAAACTGCACTGTGTGCGCGTCGAGTGGAGCAAGGACGACGACGGGCGCTGGCAGATGAGCGAGATCGACGGCAGTGACTTCGAGATCGAGGCCGACCTGGCGTTCCTGGCGATGGGCTTTGTGCACCCGGTTCAGGAAGGTTTACTGAATGACCTGGGTGTGGAATACGATCCGCGCGGCAATGTGAAGGGTGACACGGAAGGCGAGAAGGCTTACCAGACGTCGATTAACAAGGTATTTGCAGCGGGTGATATGCGGCGTGGGCAGTCGCTGGTGGTGTGGGCGATTCGTGAAGGGCGGCAGTGTGCGCGGGCGGTGGATGAATTCCTGATGGGGAGTTCTGAACTGCCTCGCTAATGTCCGGGTGACGGGTAAGCAGGCGGTTAAAGCTTCGGCGTTTTGATGGCTTGCCCGCTGCGCGGGTTCCCTGCGCTTCCCGGACTGTTGCGCGCTCGCTAAACTCGCCCTTCGCGTTGCACGCGAAGGACCCAGACAACGCTCGCTTCTTCGCAACAGCCCTGCGATGCTCGGCTGCGCCA
>NZ_JBTTIO010000051.1:0-65916 GCF_058323355.1 Thiogranum sp. | reverse complement strand
CTGAATCTGATCTCCCCGGTAGTGGTCGGGCTGGCGGCCGGGTTATAGCTGGAGATCGTACCGCTGATTTTTGCCCATTCATAGACCCCTGCCGCGGCCACATGAGCAGATGCCAGGATCAGGCCGAACAGGAAAAAGACGCGTCGCAACATTGGTGCCCTCTTCTCATTTTCAGGGTGCCGATCCGCCTTGTCTTCAGGCGCGAGGTGCCGCGTTTTCCTGGCGGCACGGGAAACGGCACATTGCGGGCAGTCCCTGGCCCAGGATTGTCGTTTCAAAATAATGCAATCTTCTTACCAGCACCTTGTAACTTCTCGTTAATCAAGCGAATTCAACGTGTTGCGATATCGCACACACTCCCGACTGTCAGAAATACCGACACGCTTTGCAAGTGTTTATACCACAAGCCCGAAATTTCTCCTTGAAATCCAATATGTTGGACTCAAAGAACCGGTTGTCGAGAATCCTGACAGGTCGGTGTAGGCGGTGCTTCCGCACCTTTACCCCGACGGTACACATGGTTCCCGCTAAAATTGCTGCCCGCAGCAGGGGCTGGATGCCCGCCTCGGCGTGCTCACCCGCCACCCGCACGCGCGGTTTGGGTAAAGGAAGGATAAATGCCCTGTGCCGGACCCTAAACGAAAAGCCTGATTATCAGGAAATGTTTGCGTAAGCTTCCCCGTCAAATAGACAGTTTTAAAGTAGGGTTTCCGGACTTTTGGCCTGCTGATGAGCGCACAAAAAATGATATAGTCAAATAAAAACCCGGCCTGGAGTCGTGCGCGCAATGAACAAGCCATCTTCATATCATCTGGTTTCTCTTTGTCTTGTGCTGGCAACGCTGTTCACTTTTTCTCCAACGGTAACAGCGGAAACCGAGCGCTTCGATTCGGATGCGGCGTTCGCGGATATTATGTCAGCTATCCGGGGGCTCAAGGATGACCAACTCGGTGCGCTGCGTGCCGTGCGCGGCATGTACTGGGCCTGTGCAAACTGCCCGGAAGCCGAAAGACAGGAAGCGCGGCAAAAGCTGGAACTTCTGCTTGATGTGCGCGACCAGTTTATCCTGATGCAGCATGTTACCGGTACCCGTCCCGGTCCCATGGACAGCGAAGCCAAAAGAAACCTGGGCCAGCTCATATCCTACGGTGAAATCCCCTCGAAATGCCGATCCCGGTACGACCGCTGGGCGGACTGCACGCGTGCTACAGGCGGCGTCCGGTGCATAACCTATTATGACGAATACAAGACATGCCGCGACCAGGTGGAGTTTGTTGACAATATACCCGGCTTCGGGCCAGACAGTGCGCTCGGCATCCTTGCGGTGCGGGCCAATCCGAATCTGCGTTACCAGCAACTCGCCGATTTTGACGTCCTGTATCGTGCGGCCATGAACCTGGATAACCTGGTGTACAACCGTGGACTCGGGGTCAGTCATACGGCGGCTATTGCTGCCGCAAAAGCGGGTGGTGCGGATGGCTTTGCTTTCATCAATGCGTTTGTGCAGGAAAAGAAATCCGGGTTTTGCAGTGAACGTTTCCGTGGGCGACGGATCTACGAGGCGTTTCTGGAGGACGTGTACCTGTACGAATACGGATCGTTCGACCGCGACGAGGCGGAACAATGGCTGGAAAAAGTGGTTGCAGCAAACAACAATCGCGACGTTGAAAAGTACCTGAAGATGGCCTATGGAACGAAGGCTGTCGGTCGACCACGGCGCAGCCTGCTGGATTTCCTCACCGGCGCACATAATGAGAATGACCCGGTGGTCAAGGCGTTGTGGTCATCCCTGAAAAGTCCTGACGATATTATTCGGCGCGCCAGGCTCGGTGCGCAGGCAGCGTTTTCCTGCGCACCGGCTACGGACAGCGTTGCAGCCCTGGTCGATGACCCGCTTTACCGGCGGGTCATAACGATCTGGCAGGAAGATGTTCTGACGGCAACACCGGAACAGGTCATGCAATGGATCGACCTGTACAACAGCCTGTTTGGAAAGGACACGGTGTACAAGGCATTGCAGGAGCTGGTGGAGGACTATGACCGCAGCGGTAAACAGCGCTGGATGATCCACATGAAGCTGGTTTACCAGAAACTGCAACCTGTCGTGGCCAGGGCTTCCGAGTCCGACATCACTGGTGAATATGTGGCGACAGGAACAGATCCGCAGGGCAAGCCTTACACGATCCGGGTAAAGATCGATGCCCAGAAGCCGGGCTTGTACTGGGTTCGCTGGCAACATGGACAGGTGAGATACAAGCAGAGTGGTTTGTTCTACAAGGGAAAGCTGGTTTTTGGACGTACAGGAAGCCCGCAAAGTTATACCCGCCAGGCCGATGGTCGTTTGGTAGGTGAACGGGAGTGGTTTACTGGCAGTCGGGCGTCCGAGCAGGTACGCGAGACGCTGGTCCGGGATGATACGGTGGCGCCTGTAATGCGCGGGTTTTACCGTGTGGAAGGTGTGGGGCCAAACGGCGTTGCCTATCGTGGGGTATGTTTTGTCCCCTACATGGGTGATAGACCTTCCAGCCAGCCACTTTGCCGGTTGCGACACCACCTTGGCGTCACGCTCACCAACGGCTACGCTGAGCGCAAGGGGCGTGAATTCCGTTATGACTGGCGTGCGATGGGGGTGCGCGGGGTTATGAATCTCCAGCTCGAACTCGATGGCAGCTTGCATGGTCGGAGTGCCGACGGAAAAGAACAATCGGACTGGATGCCTGTCACTGAGGCGCAAGGTTATCCGACCGATCTCGATGAGTTGGTCGGTCACTACGGGCTGTGGGGCAGATTCGGTAGCCGCGAACATGAGGGCGAGTGCGACCTGCGGAAGAATGATGATCACTACTATTTCCGCCGCCACATTCCCGGAAACCTGTTCCGCATTGTGTCGGTGATCGAGGGCGTCCCCGCCATCGATGGCAAGTCATTCAACGTCACGCTGACGAAAAAGGACGGTTCCACCGCCATTCTGAGTTACCAGATTGATCCGCTGGGCAAACTGGTGTTTGAATCCAGTGACAAGACCCAGTGGGAAGCCTGCAGTCCAGCCACACCTTGGCCGAAAGCATCTGCTGAACAGAGTCTCGCAACATCTTCTGCCACTACTCGGGAGAAGCCGGCGCCGAGCCAGAAAGCTACGGTCACGCAGCCACCCGTTCAAAGCGCAAAACCGCAGGCAGTACCTGTACACCCGGTGCGGAAGCAGACGGTGCAGAAAAAGAACGCGTCTGCTGAAAACAGCAGTCCCTTTATCGGACGCTGGCAGGGTGATATCGAATGCGGGAAAAACCGCCTGCTTGCTGAAATCGAAATTTTCGCGGAAGGCAATCGTTCAGTGATAACACTTAAACCTGACCCGTCGGGATCAGGACAAAAAACAGAACGTATCAATATGCAATGGGTAGCCAGTGGCAGAGGCAAGGCCATACGTATGAGCCGCAAAACACCTGTGAGTAATGCTGATAGTTATCCGTTGAGGAAGCTGAGCCTGTTGGCTGGCAGGTCGGGGCAGGCCAGGGCGCGGTTGAAAATGCCCGGTTGCCATATGAGTCGGGCCAGGCGTGTACCCTGATATCAGTCCAAAGGCCGTAGCGTACCGTGAAAAATGGAGGATATGGTCATGCCCGATCCACGTATCAATGAATCTGCCGTATTAGTGAGAAAGTTTCGCTTTTGAAACGACGCTCAGTGGGCGTGGTTATGCTCGATGAATACCTCGCTGGCAAGAACAGGGTTATCAGATAACGTTGAGCCATCGGGTCTTCATCAACCGTATCCCCGGCGAGATAACTGTTTTCGGCATCCCGTTCCAGCAAGCCTTGCCGTCCCAAAAAACGGCCAACGCAAAGGAAATGGGAAGTTCAAGACCCACCGGCGCACAGGCTGCTCAGGCAAAATTTCATCGACCAGCAGCGCCGCACTTTCGACCATGCGTCGCGCCCCGCAACCGGGGCAGAAGCTGCGGCGTTCGCCTAAATGCTAATACCATGAAACATACCATGCTCAGAAAATCCTTCAAAATGCTCGAAAGAAATTGCCGATTGAACACTGATACACATCACCTTAGGCAACCTTCCGGGCTTTGACTTCCAGGTGAATGCCTTCCTGCTCCTGCAGATAACCGATCACCGCAAACAGGTTACTCGCCTGGGGTTCCCTTTCGGACCGAACATGCGCATGAGGCTCTTGCTCGACTTGTCGAAAACCCGGGACAGTTCCTCGAACCCGGTCGTCGCGTTGATATAGTCGCGCAGCACCGCCTTGCCGGTATCGACATCACCGGCGAGCAGGCATTCGACCCCTTCTTGCAACAGGGCCTTGCGAGACGCGGGATCCCGTTGGGCACGTGCCTGAATGGTGTCCTTAAAATCTTTCGTCAGAGCCATCATTACACTTCTTGCCGTTTCCGGTACGCCTACGCCGCTTTCACCTTCACGGTTTTTCCAATCCGCGCCAGCATATTGACCAATCTGTCGATGGTGAACTTGTCAATCTTGCCACGCATCAGATCACTGATTCTCGGCTGGTGAACACTAAACACCTCTGCAGCTTCTTTCTGGCCCAGTCCTGAATCCTCAATATATTGACGCAGTGCAATCATCAGCTCTGAACGAATCTTCAGGTTTTGCGCCATCGCCGGATTATCCTCCAGCGCCTCAAATACATTGCGGTAACTTTTTGAAATCGTCATTTATGTTTCCTCTGTTCTGCCAGCGCCTTGTACCTGGCTTTAGCCAACTCGATATCCGACATGCGTGTTTTCCGTGTCTTCTTTTGAAAAGCATGCAACACGTAAATGGCCTCTTCGATCGGGCGACATAAATCACCCGGTAAATACCGACCGCGTCCTTGATGCGTATCCCAACAGCCCCGGCACCAACGGTATTCATCGGCTTCCAGTCACTTGGCTGCAACCCCGCCTGGACATTACTGAGTTCAAAACCCGCTTGCCGACGTGCGCTTGCCGGAAAGTGCTTGAGATCGTCCAATGAGCTACCCACAAAACGCACGTCTTTCATAAAGATTATTATACAAAATTTTATATTTATATCAAATTTTATATATTTTGGCGGGACGGATGCCCAGCAAGATACGCCTGATCACCAATACCATGATTTCATGGAAAGATATTTCAGGTGTTTTGTTCTTTATCAATGCCTTGTGAATCATTGATACCATGAGTAGTGTATCGTGCTCATCATGGTATTTTTCGTGTACGGGAAGTCGGTATGTGTAATACCATGATTCATACCATCGAATAACGACTGCCTGCAGCCGTCGTCCCGTACAGATCAATATAAGACCAAAACCGGAAAATATTGAGATTACAGGCAGTTAGTACTCAATAGCCTGTCGGTGCCAGCCAGTGCCAGACATTGCCTGACATTGCCTGAGAGTGCCTGTCGCTCCCACTCTATTACCAATAAGCCTTTTTTAGCTTTTATTTTCAATGATTTATTATTCTGCCAAATGATAATACCATGAAAAACACCATGTTCAGAAATAGTTGCTAATCACCACTTTCCAAAGCCACCACCCCGGTACCCCCCCTGTTGCGATCGACCTAAATATAGACTATATTTAGGTCGATTACGGTCAGCACACGATAACGGGGGCACCATGAAACTCAGTGAATCAGTTAAACCCATCAGTTACTTGAAAAGCCACACCGCCGAGGTTCTGCGTGATATCAGTGAAGGGCGGCATACCCTGGTCATCACGCAACACGGTGAAGCCAAAGCGGTACTGCAGGATATTGCAAGTTATGAGCAAACCCAGGAATCCCTGGCCCTGCTCAAGATACTTGCCCAAAGCTCCAAAAACATTCAGGAAGGCCGCAGCAAACCACTCGGGAAGGCCTTTGCCGATGTACGCAAGCGAATCAGGGAACTCGCCGAGTGAAACGTTATCGTGTCCGAATTATCGAAGATGCTGAACACGACCTGATCGATATCTACCGCTACATTGCACGCCACGACTCAGTGGAAAATGCAGAATATGTACTTGAACAGTTGGAATCCCTCTGTTCGCGACTTACCGAGTTGCCTGAACGGGGCCATACCCCGCCCGAGTTGGATCGAATCGGTGTAACAAATTACAGGGAGGTCAATTTCAAGCCATATCGTGTCATTTATGAAGTGATCCGGCAGGACGTCTTCATTCATTGCATTCTTGATAGCCGCAGGGATATGACAATATTACTCGAGCGGCGCCTGATTCGTTAGAACCGCCCCTGCTATGGCCCGGTAGATGATCCCCTGCACTTGGCCCATGATCACTGGGCGGCTGACGAACAGGAAGCTGAACCGCCCCGGGTTTACCGGAGACTCTATTTCTTGAGAGGATAGAGTCATGAACACGCACAAGAGATATTCCCCGGAAGTCCGGGAACGGGCGGTTCAGACTTCCGCAGCGCCCTTGGTTGGAAAGGTTTTGGACAAGGCCGGCTGCCCCACTCGACGAATCTGGGCACGCACCCCGCGAAGTGTTTTCCTGACATTCTCCCAGGACACGCCATGGGCACGCGCCACCGCCTCAGCTTTCCCACGAGAATAGGCTTTCATTGCTTTGGTACCAACCGGTATAATCCACACGAATTCTTTCGAATAGGTAGCCATTGTTGATGTTTCACCCGTTTTCCCGAACTTTCACGCACACGCACATGCAATCCCAATCAAATTGTGCGTGTAGTGTGCGCGAAAACGGCGGTAGACTTCAAGGATTCTGTAACCTGTTGATTTAAAAGTACCGGGGCCGTAGCTCAGCTGGGAGAGCGTCGCGTTCGCAATGCGAAGGTCGGGAGTTCGATCCTCCTCGGCTCCACCAATCCCTCTTTACTTCCTGACAAATTGTTCCTGGTTCCGACCTGGCAGGATTACTGGCCGGCCGAAACTCCCTTTTCCATTTCGATCAACTCCATGGCGGAAAGCTCCACTTCGGCACGCCGGTTGGGCGCGAGACACTGAACCAGCGCTGCACCACGTTTGCCTTCACAACTGACAACAGGTTCTGCCTCACCCACGCCGCTGGTTTCGATAAACTGCGGTACGACACCCTGCGAAACAAGGTAATCACGCACAACGGCAGCACGCCGCTTTGATAACTCCAGGTTATAACTGTCATCGCCGATCATATCGGTATGGCCGGTAATACGTATTTTCTCATCCTCCAGATCAGTCGCGGTCAATGTACCGAGTACAGCACTGAGGTTCGTCCTGCCATCGTCCGTAAGCTCAGCGCTATCAAAAGCAAACAACACCTCGGCACCCAGCTTCACCGGTTTAAGCTCCCTGACGATGACAACCTCCACAGCCGCCAGCTTTGCCGCTTCACGAGCCGCCACCACGGCCGGCTCACACTCTGCAACAGCAACCTGTTCCGACCAGCGCGTGGTATGTACACATTCTCCAAAACCGGTACGTACCACTGTACTGGAGCTATCACTGACATAACCTAAAGCGGCGTGCGCAAAACTGCTGACCAGTCCACAACCGGCAACCAGCAGGATGCGTGTTATATTTTTCATATTATTTCTCTCCGAACACTGCATTATTGGAATATGTACCCACCGGCACTTGTGTACAGTCACCGTGGTAATATTTTCCAGCAGACGCCGGGGAGAAGCAACGATTAAAAAATGATTTAACTGGCTGATGTGCCGCAGTTGCTAAGACTCAGACGAGGGGGGTTGGTAGAAAAAACAAACGGGGCCGCCTTTTCCAGCGCACTCAGCCCCAGCAGCATACGGGTTTCCTGTGGGAAAACAGCTGCATCGACATCATTCAGAACACAGTCCTCACCAAGCACCAGTCGCTTGATCCGGTAAAGTGGCAGGCGCAGCTCTCTGCCATCCGCCATCACGCCGGTCAGTTCGCCGATATGCGTGGCATTTTCGGCATCGATCAGTTGCTTCAGCGTGTATTCATTGATGGTGGTGTAACCTGCGCCGGTATCCACCATGAATTCAACATCACCACTACCGAGCATGCTGGCCTGCACATAGTAGGTTGCCAGGTGCTTCTGGTTCATGGGAATAATCCTGTACGAGTCAGCAAGTACGGTACCGGCCAGCAACAGGCCAGACAGTGCCACTATCCATTTTAAACGTGCTGAAAACATGACCACTCCACTACAGTGACAAAATTCTGTCGTCATCAGGACAGCGGCCGGTTTGATACGAGATTAATAGCTACTGTGGAAATTGTCCGGGACAAATCTTTTACGGCCCTGCACCCGGCCTGCGGCACAACCCCGGGGAATTTATTTTTATTCAATTATTACAGTCTGTTAGGGTATTTTACCGGAGGAACGAATCGCCCTGGCTGGCAGATAACCCGGAAAACCGGGGCTGCTGGCGCAGTCACACACACAAGCTTCATCTGCGTCCCCCACGTCCCTTGACGTTTCTCAGGCGCTGGCAAGCAAATTGCAGTCCCCATGACATCCAGGGGACGGAATGACACAACGAGAAACACGCTATGCGAATCGAGAATTTTTCAATCAAGGCTCTGACCATCGGCGCCCTGCTGCTCATCGGGGCGATCGGCGTCAGCACTTCATTCATCGCCGAGAGCGAATACCGGAAAGCAGCAACCGATGTCCACCTCAGCACCGTGGCGCGCATGCTCAGTGCGACCAGCAACGCCGCACTGTCCGAAATGGAAACCCATGCGGCTCACCTGGCCAATGCCGCTGTCAAAACCTTTTCGCGTCAACCCGGACTCGCCAGCTACCTCGCCGAGGCCCCGGCTGGCACGGCAAACCCCGTGCTTGCGAAATTGCTGCACGCACCGCTCGACACCGACCTGCCCCGGTTAAGGCCTGTTTCCGTACACCTCTACAACAGCAACAAACAACGCCTCATGTCCAGCGGGGAAAACAGCGAACTCGACAGCCCGCTACTGCAACAGAGTGAAGCTGGCGAAACAGCACAGGGCTTCTGGCTGGACGGCGATCTGCCGCGTTATTCGGTGCTGCACCCTGTCGGGGAAAACGCCGGCAAGGGCTACCTGGAATTACGCTTTGACCCGGTCTATGCACTGCAATTCGTGGAGAACGTGACCGGCCTGCCTGTGCGTATCAACAGCCTGAATAACACGGCGCTTTACGAAAGCCGGAACTGGACATCACCAACCGGGATTATCCCTGAAGTCACTTACCTGGTTACGCCGGAAGACGGCCCGCCACTGGCAAAACTGGCCACGCTGGATGATCTCTCCGCGTTGTATCAGGCTACCCACAAAACGCGCAACGCCACTACCGGCACCTTTATCGCACTGCTCGCCATCGCATTGCTCGTTGTCATTCTGTTGCTCGAACGGCTCCTGTTCCGCCCGCTCGGCGCCATGCTCAGTGACATGCACCGTGTCGCCAAAGGCGATACCAGTGTCCAGGTGGACAACCACGCCCTGAAAGAACTGAAACACCTGGCAGACGCATTCAACGCCACCAACCGCAAGGTGGAGAGCATTATTGAACGCGAGCGTCAGGCCTCGGAAGACATCAAGGGCAAGGTGGAATTGATCCAGGAAGTGGTTGCCATGGCCGCTGAGGGCGACCTGACCGGACAGATTATGGTGTACCGGGACCAGGACATCATCTCCGAGCTGGCCGCCGGTATCCAGCAAATGCTCGACAGCCTGAACTCGCTGGTTGCACGTATCCAGCAGTCGGGTGTGCAGGTCACCTCCTCGGCAACCGAAATAGCTGCAACGGCAAAACAGCAGGAGGCCACTGTGACGGAACAGGCGGCCACGACCAATGAGATCAAGACAACGGTGACAGAAATCACCGCAACCTCGAAGGAACTGGTCAACACCATGAGCGAGGTCACGGAGGTAGCATGGAAGACTTCTGAAAGCGCCAATGCCGGACGCTCATCGTTGCAGCGCATGGAGTCAACCATGCACCAGATGATGGACGCCACAGAATCGATTGGCTCCAAACTGGCCGTTCTGAGTGAGAAAGCCGGCAACATCAACACCGTGGTCACCACCATCAACCGTGTTGCGGACCAGACCAACTTGTTGTCGCTGAATGCAGCTATCGAGGCGGAAAAGGCCGGTGAATACGGTGTGGGATTTGCTGTTGTCGCCACTGAAATCCGCCGCCTGGCGGACCAGACCGCAGTTGCCACCTGGGACATCGAGCAGATGGTCAAGGAAATGCAATCCGCGGTTTCCGCCGGCGTCATGGGTATGGAGAAGTTTTCCGAAGAAGTCCGCCGCGGTGTCGACGATGTCCGCCAGGTCGGCTCACAGCTGGCAAGCATTATCGAACAGGTCGAAACCCTGATACCCCGTTTCGAGGAAGTCAACGAAGGCATGATTTCGCAGTCACAGGGTGGCAACCAGATCCGTGACGCCATCGTTCAGCTGAGCGAGTCCGCGCAACAGACCGCCGATTCACTGCGCCAGTCCAATGGCGCCATCATGCAGCTCAACGAGGCCGCCCAGCGTCTCCAGGAAGGCGCCTCCCATTTCCGGGTAAGTTCCTGAGGCCACGTCGATGCTGATGCTGTTATTCCAGCTGGGTAACAGTCGTTACGCGATACCGGCACGCGAGGTGGTGGAAATCGCGTCAATGGTTGAGCTGGAGCCCTTGCCGAAAACACCGGACTACATCGCCGGGCTGTTCAACTACCATGGACAACACGTTCCGGTGCTGGACCTGTGCAGGCTGGCGAACAACCAGTCCTGCAGCAACCTTATTACCACACGCATGATCCTGGTCGAGTTCCCGCTGGCCACAGGCGGCACTCGCACACTGGGCCTGCTGGCTGAACGCGTGACAGAAACCCTGCAACTCGACGAACAGGACTTCAGCGACACCGGTATCGATATCCCCGACGCCCCTTTCATCGGGCGCGCCGCACACACCGAACAGGGACTGGTGCAGCAGTTATCCATCACCGAACTGGTGCCGGCAGACGTGCAGGCACAATTGTACCCGGCCGAGGCAGGCTGACATGCCCCTCGCTGCCATTGAACTGTTACTGAAGAAGCGCATGGGACTGCACAGTTCCACGGTAGGTTCGAGCACGATCCGCCATGCCGTGGAACAGCGCATGCGTGACTGCGGCATTGCAGAAATTGCTGATTACAGACAGGTACTGTCACATTCCGACACCGAGCTGGATGCCCTGATCGATACGGTTATTATTCCGGAAACCTGGTTCTTCCGGGACATCAACCCGTTTGATGCATTTAACCAGTGGCTGCAGGAAGCATGGCTGCCACATCACGCCGGCAGGACCCTGCGCATACTCAGCGTGCCCTGCTCAAGCGGGGAAGAAGCCTACACCCTTGCCATGTGCCTGGCAGATGCCAACATCTCCCCCCGTGATGCGCAGATAGACGCCATTGATATCAGCAGTACCAATATAGAAAAGGCACTGAAGGGTGAATACGGCAGAAACTCGTTTCGCGGCAACCGGCTCGAATACAGGAACCGGCACTTCCAGGCCTGCGATGGACGCTACAGGATCAATGACAGCAACCGCGAATATGTCAGTTTTGAACAGGCTAATCTGCTCGATGACAGCTTCACCTGCAACCGGTCACCCTACCATGTTATTTTTTGCCGGAATCTGCTGATTTATTTTGACCGCACGACGCAGGATACTGCCATTGACCGCCTGCAGACACTGCTGACCGGCGATGGCCTGCTGTTTCTCGGCCACTCGGAAACCGCACTCCTGCTGAAACGTGATTTTAGTCCGCTGCCCAACCCGCGGTGCTTCGGTTTTGTTCGCAGCCGCACACCCTCGCCAAACATCGAATCAGCTCAACCGGCGCCCAAACGTCGACAAACGCCCCGTCGGTGGATCATGCCAGCAGGAACACCGGAACAGCGCCCGTTCTCCAGCTTCACTCCGACAACGACCGATGTACGGGAAAATAAACACGACACACAACACGACGACCTGTTGCGACAGGCGTTCCGGCTCGCTGATGAAGGACATCTTGGTGAAGCGGCAGAACACTGCGAGAGCCTGTTGGCGGAACAGGTACAGCAGGCAGACGCTTATTACCTGCTCGGACTGATTCGTCAATCCACCGGCAATCTGTCAGAAGCAGAACAGTTACTGCGCAAGGCTGTCTACCTGGACCCTGTTCACCATGAGGCCCTGGTTCATCTCGGTGTTGTCTGTGAGCAGCTCGGCGACACCAGCAGCGCAGTGCGCTTCCGCGAACGCGCCATGCGCTGCGCACCGGAACAGGTATCGGGGGCCACCAAATGAACGCGCCGAAGCATCCTGATGAACAGAAACCGGATGACTGCTGGAACCGGATCGGTGTCTGGAGCAAGGGACAGGCGAGCTGCCCGGAACTCGAACAGGTTGTGCACTGCCGTAACTGCAGCCGCTACTCTGCTGCCGGGCGACAGGTGCTGGATCGACCGTCTTCCGATGACTATCGACGTGAGTGGACAGAACGCTTTGCCGAACCTCGCAGCAGGGAAAATAACGAAACACACTCAACACTGCTGTTTCGCCTTGGCGATGAGTGGCTGGCGCTGGAAAGCCGCTGTGTCGATGAAATTACCCGGCTGCGTTCTATCCACAGCCTGCCACACGCCGAAGGGACACTCGTAAAAGGACTGGTCAACATTCGGGGTGAACTGAGGCTGTGCGTCTCCCTTGGTGTTGTGCTGCAACTGGAGAAAGCGCGTGAAGACTATGCCAGTGACCGGGAGATCCACGAGCGCATGATATCCGCCACCTGGAATGAGCAGAGTTTTGTGTTTCCCGCCAGCGAGGTGCATGGGATTTACCATTACAACGATGACGCCATACAGCCACTGCCTGCCACCGTGTCCCGTTCGAAATCCAGCTTTACCACGGGCATCCTGAAATGGCGTGATCGCCATGTCGGCATACTGGATACCGGCCTGCTTTTCTACGCACTGTCAAAAGGTCTGCAATGAGCGAGGATCTCGGCAACTTTTCCATGCTCGAACTGTTCCGTCTGGAGGTCGATAACCAGGCGACAATCCTCAGTGACGGCCTGCTGTCACTGGAGCAACAGAGCGACCCTGCAAAACACCTGGAAGCACTGATGCGTGCCGCCCATTCTGTCAAGGGTGCCGCGCGCATGGTGGACATCAATGCCGGTGTCAAGCTGGCACATGCCATGGAAGACTGTTTCGTGGCCGCCCAGAAAGGCGAACTGACACTACAGCCACACCAGATCGACCTGTTACTGGAAGGTGTCGATCTTCTGGTTGCCCTGTCGAAGGACGAAGCCGGGGAAGACAGACTTTCCGCGGTTACGGAAAGCATCGCAAATATCGGGACACTGGAAGCGCCTGCATCCGGCACGGCTACCGAACCGGTAGCCGGGGCCGAAAAAACGGACTCAGGCGAGAGCGGTGAAACTCCGCCCCCGACAGATACCCGGACAATAGAAGACACCCCCACACCTGACACGCCAGTACAACCCGGAGTGCCCGACAAAACCACGGACAGCAACGCAGACTCCGTACGCGTTTCCGCAGAAAGCCTGAACCGGCTGGTCGGCCTGGCAGGAGAAGTACAGGTGGAATCACGCTGGCTGCACCCCTTTGCTGACGCACTGCAACAGATCAAACACCGTCAGGCAGAACTTATCGACCTGCTGGATCATCTGAATGACAGCCTGCTGGCCAGCAAGGGTGACGAGTACAGCAGGACACTGGCAGGCGAAATACACACCAAGGCCAACCGTTGCCGTCACCTGCTTTCTGACCGCCTGATGGAGCTGGATGAATTCGACCGCCGCCTGCACGGGCTGGGCAACCGTCTGCACAGTGAAGTGATTGCCAGTCGCATGCGTCCCTTCTCTGATGTAACCCGTGGCTACCCGCGACTGGTGCGCGACATGGCCCGCCAACTCGGCAAACAGGTAGAACTGAAGATCGAAGGGCTGAATACCCAGGTTGACCGCGACATCCTTGAATGCATCGATGCACCACTCAATCACCTGATACGTAATGCACTGGATCACGGCATCGAATCTCCCGAACAACGCCGCGCCGCAGGAAAACAGGAACAGGCCACACTGACAGTAACCGCGGCTCACAATGCCGGAATGCTCTCCATCCAGGTACAGGATGACGGCTGCGGTATCGATATTGATGCACTGAGAAAGAAAGTCGTCAACCGCGGCATGGTGACGGAAACCATGGCAAAAGAGCTGTCCGAAACGGAATTGCTGGAATTCCTGTTCCTGCCCGGATTCTCAACGCGTGAAGAAGTCACAGAAATATCCGGTCGCGGCGTTGGTCTCGATGTTGTCCACAGCACGGTACAACGTATGCGCGGTGTGGCCCGTGTAACCACCGAGCCGGGCAAGGGCACGCGCTTCCACCTGCAGCTGCCCATCACACTTTCCATTATTCGCGTGCTGCTGGTGGAAATCTGCGGCGAACCCTATGCCATCCCGCTGGCACGTATTGACCGCACACTCAAACTCGACACCAGCCGGATAGAGTCACTGGAAAACCGGCAGTACTTCACCATCGACAGTCAGCATGTCGGCATCGTGTTCGCCAGCCAGGTATTCGATTGTCATAGCGTGTCCACCGCCGGCGATAAACTTTCAGTCGTGGTACTGGGTGAACGCCTCAACCGCTCGGGCCTGGTCGTGGACAAGTTTATCGGCGAGCGCAGCCTGGTCGTTCACAAGCTGGACCCGAGACTCGGCAAAGTCCAGGACATCAGTGCCGCCAGCGTCCTGGAGAACGGTGACCCCTGCCTTATTATCGATGTGGACGACATGCTCCGCTCTATTGATATCCTCATTGCCGGTGGCCGGCTCGACCGCATCAAGGACAACGAGGCCAGTTCCACGCACGCAGGAAAACGCATACTGGTGGTTGATGATTCAATTACTGTGCGCGAAGTCGAGCGCAATATGCTTGCAACGCGGGGCTACCAGGTCGATGTTGCTGTTGATGGCATGGACGGCTGGAATGCAGTACGCATGAGTGATTACGACCTGGTCATCAGTGACGTTGACATGCCGCGCATGAACGGGTTCGAGTTTGTCCGGCTTATCAAGCAGGACGACAGGTTGCACGGCACACCGGTGATGATAGTGTCCTACAAGGATCGCGAGGAAGACCGGCAACGTGGACTGGAAGCCGGCGCCGACTATTACCTCACCAAGGGGAGTTTCCACGATGAAACCCTGATTGATGCTGTCGTAGACCTTATCGGCACAGCGGAGTAAACCGGACACATGATCAGTATTGCCATTGTCAATGACTCCATGCTGGCTGTAGAAAGCCTGCGGCGCGTCATCAGTCGCGTACCGGAATACCAGTTACTCTGGACGGCCCGGGACGGTGAAGAAGCCGTTAAACGCTGCGACCAGCATTGCCCGGACATCATTCTCATGGACCTGGTTATGCCCGGCATGGATGGCATTGAGGCCACAAAAATCATCAGCGCCCGCCACGACTGCGCCATTCTTATTGTCACCGCTATTGTGGATGGTTATGCCGGGCGTGTTTTCGAGGCCATGGGTGCAGGCGCCCTTGATGCGGTCAATACTCCCATACTCGGGGCATCCGGTGATGCCGAGGGTGCCGGCTCACTGGTTCGCAAAATCAGAACCATTGCCATGCTGATTGCAGACAAGCCGGTACGAAGCGGAACAGCCGGAAACGGCGGATCAGAGAACTGCGGCAGCACATCCCGGGTACCCCTGATCGCCATCGGTGCATCGACCGGCGGGCCGGCCGCGCTGCGTGAGGTCCTCCAGGCGCTGCCGGCAAACACGGGGGTTGCCGTCGCGATTGTTCAGCATGTGGATGAACAGTTTTCCGCCAGTTTCATTAACTGGCTCAACGACTATTCACCGCTACCGGTACGCGCCGCCCGCCCTGGTGACTGTTTCAATGGCAACGAAGTGCTGGTGTGTGGCCGTGAAGACCACCTGGTTATGACGCGCGCCGGAAGCCTTGATTACACACCACACCCGGTTGAACAGGTCTACCGGCCATCCGTTGACGTGTTTTTTGAAAGCCTCGCAAAAAACTATACAGTTCAATCAGTTGCGGTACTCCTTACCGGCATGGGCAGGGACGGGGCCATGGGCCTGAAACGTCTTCGCGAGCAGGGCTGGCACACGATTGCTCAAGATCAGGCCAGCAGTGCCGTTTACGGTATGCCTAAAGCTGCAAAAGCGCTTGATGCGGCGGCAGAAATTCTAACGCTGGGGGACATTGGGCCGAGTCTGGCCCGGTGGGCGGAGAAGGCCTCTTCCGGAGGCCTGGGGAAAGGGAAACCGGAATGAAAACGGATAGCGAACCAACAACATCTGGAAACAGCAGCAGCAACAGCAGCCGGTGGGCTGTGGTACTGCTTGTCGACGACCAGCCGATGGTCGCCGAGGGTATCCGGCGCATGATTGCCGACGAGCCGGATATTGATTTTCACTATTGCTCTGATCCCAGGAAGGCCCTGCAACAAGCGACTGAAATAGAGGCAACGGTCATATTGCAGGACCTGGTCATGCCTGATGTGGACGGCATGACGCTGGTGCGTTTCTACCGCAATAATCCTGCTACGCGGGATATTCCTGTCATCGTACTGTCCAGCAAGGACGACCCCAACATCAAGAGTGATGCCTTCAATCAGGGCGCCACTGACTACCTGGTCAAGCTGCCGGAAAAAGTCGAACTGCTGGCACGCATCCGCGCCCACGCCAAAAGCTACCTTGCGCAGAAAGAACGCGACCAGGCGTTCAGGTCCATGAGTAAAATGCAGGAACAGCTGGAGACCATGAACAAGGAACTGGCGCGCAGTAACCAGGAACTGCAACGCCTGTCATCACTCGACGGGCTGACCGGCGTAGCCAACCGCCGCCAGTTCGATGAAACACTGGAACAGGAATGGCAGCGCGCCGTTCGCACCAACATGCCGTTGTCACTGATCTTTGCCGATATCGACTTCTTCAAGCGCTATAACGACCACTACGGACACCAGGCCGGTGACGATACACTAAGAAAGGTTGCCAACGCACTGGCGAAAACCGTACACCGGCCCGCCGACCTGGTCAGCCGCTACGGCGGGGAAGAATTTGTCATGGTATTACCCGACACCACACTGGAGGGGGCAATTGCCGTGGCGGACAAGGTGCTGAACAGTGTCCGCGATCTCAATATCCCCCACGAAAATGCCGAGGACAACGGCAGGGTTACCCTCAGTATCGGTGTTGCCACACTAAACCCCGGAGACAAGGACAAGCCCGAAAAGCTGGTCGAAGCCGCCGACAAGGCGCTGTACCACGCCAAGGAAACGGGCCGTAACCGCGTGGAATCCTCAAACCCCGCGCAAGACAAGGAAAAAGAGCTCGCGTCTGTCTGACGGGTTAGAAACACCCCCCGCAATCCGTGTATCATGTGCGACTGTTGAATCAGGAGCCCGTCATGACGTTTGTAGTAGGCGAAAACTGTATCAAATGCAAATACACCGACTGCGTGGAAGTCTGCCCGGTAGACTGTTTCCACGAAGGCCCGAATTTCCTGGTTATCGACCCGGAAGAGTGCATCGACTGCACCCTGTGTGAACCGGAATGCCCGGCCGAGGCCATCTTCCCGGAGGACGACCTGCCGGAAGGTCAGGAAATTTTCCTGGAACTTAACGAAGAACTTGCCCAGCAGTGGCCGGTTATCACCCAGCAGAAAGATCCACCACCTGATGCCGACGAGTGGCTGGGCAAGGAAGGCAAACTCGAACTGCTGGAACGTTGACCGCCTGCCACCTTGTTGCGTTTTCCGAAGACCCGCTCGCTGTCACGGCGCGCCAGGTACTCGAACACTACCGGGAAACCCTGCCCGACCTGAGTTGCTGCCAGATTCTGCTGCCGGATACACAGGCTGCGCCGGCGCTGCGCGCCGCGCTACTGAAACAGGCCCGGGAGCTGGGTTACTCCGCACTGCTCGGGCCACATATCGACACACTGGAAAGCTGGCTGGCACGGATCGTTGCACCCTCCAGGACAGTACTCGACCGGCCCTCCCGTGAGCTGATACTCGCCGAGGCACTGCGTAACAGCCAATCCCTCTACGCCGATACCGACCCCTGGCTGCTGGCCGACGAACTGCTCACCCTGTTCGATGAAATGACCCGCGCCGAACAGACGCCGGATGACTATGCCGCTTTCGAAACCCGGCTGCAGCAGGCCTATGGTCTGCGTCAACCCAACCCCACGCTGCAACAGGAAGCCTGGATGCTGCACACCCTGTGGCGCGCCTGGCGGGAACAACTGGACGCCGACCGACTGACCGACCCGGCCAGCGCACACCGCCAGCAACTGGAAGACACAACCACCAGCCTCGATGAGCGGATGCTCTGGCTGGTCGGCTTTACCCGCTTCAGTGTGGCGGAAAACCGCTGGCTGCGTGAACGCCTGCAACAAGGCAGCGCTCGCCTGGTCCTGCACGGTAATACACAAGGCCAGGGCTATCACCCGCATGCCCCCCTGAACACCCTGCTCGCACAACTGGAACAGGATAGCGAACCTGAACCACCGACACTCAATACCGCTGATGCCTTCATCGAGGCACTGTTCGGCGATACCACCCAACACCTCGTGGAGCGCGCCCGACAGTTTTCAGCTGGCGGCTGCAGCGATCCCTTTGCCGATCGCCTGCATACCTTCTGCGCCGACAGCCCGGAGCAGGAGGCCCAGGCCGTGGCCCTGCAGGTTCGTTGCTGGTTGCTGGACAAACCGGATGGCCCCATTGCCATTATCACCGGGGACCGGCGACTGGCGCGACGGGTGCGCGCCCTGCTGGAAAATTCCCGGATCCCGCTGGATGATGCCGGCGGCTGGGCCCTGTCTACCACCAGCGCCGCGGCACTACTGGAACGCTGGCTGGAAACGGTCGAGGAAGACTTCGCCTGCGCACCACTGCTGGATGTACTGAAATCCCCCTTTCTGTATGCCGACGAACGCGACGAACACCTGCGACAGGTAAGGCGCCTGGAACAGGACATTATCCTGCACGAAAATATTGCCCGTGGCCTGGACCGCTACCGCCACCACCTCGACCGCCGCAGCGCGCGCCTGCCCGCCTGGGGTGAGGTTTCAAAACAGGCGCTGCACACACTGCTGAACCGGCTCGACCACGCCGCCAGTCCATTACTGGCCATCCTGGAAGACAGCTGCGCCGCCAGTGATTTTATCGACGCCCTGAAAACCAGCCTCGACGAACTGGGCGCGACCGTAACGCTGCAATCCGATGCCGCCGGTCAACAACTCCTGGCGTTGCTCGATGAATTGTCTTCCGCCAGTCGATACAGCCCGGTAACACTCAGCTGGTGTGAGTTCCGCGACTGGCTGGGCCGCAACCTGGAACGCGCCAACTTTCATCCCCCGGACAATGGCAGCCCGGTGCAATTGCTGACCCTGGAACAAAGTCGACTGCAGCGCTTCGCCGCTGTGGTGTTCGCCGGTTGCAGCCGCGACCAGTTGCCCGGCAAACCTGGCGCCCAGGCGTTCTTCAACCAGCGCGTACGTGGCGAACTGGGGCTGTCCACCTGGTCGCAAACGCTCGCAGAGCGGCTGCACCACTTCTGCCGCGCCCTGCTCAGTGCCGACCAGGTACTGCTGACCCGCCACCGCGAACAGGACGGCGACCCGGTCGCGCCCAGCCCCTGGCTGGAATTGCTGGAAGTGTTCTATCGACATGCCTTTGGCAGGTCACTGGACGACACAACGCTGGGAAGCCTGTTAAAACAGCCACAGGCACGCCCGGCCACACCGGATGACATGCCGCTGCCAACGACAACGGCCCGCCCCGCCCCTGTGACCAACCCTGCACTGATACCCGTGCAATGGTCGGCCTCCACCCACCAGCGCCTGATCGATTGCCCCTACCGCTTCTTCGCCGCCGACACACTGCGCCTCAAACCGCCGGACGAGATCACCGAAGCCCTCAGCAAGGCCGACTACGGTTCACTGGTGCACCGCATCATCCAGGCATTCAACAGCGACGTGAGCGGTCTTCCCGGCCCCTGGCAGGGCATACTGGACGGCAAGCGGCGCGATGCTGCACAGGAGCTGCTCAGGCACATCAGCCTGAATGTGTTCAGCGACGCCATGACGGAAAACTTCGAGGCCCGCAGCTGGTACAAACAATGGAGCGCCGTGCTACCTGACTATCTCGACTGGGAAATTACCCGGCGTGAGAGCTGGCCCGAACGGGAGGCGGAAGTCGTGGTCGGCCAGGCCTTGACCGACAGCTTGCATATTGGCGGCCGCATCGACCGGCTCGACCGCAACGACGCAGGTGCGGCGTTGCTGGATTACAAAACCGGCAAACCGCCTTCCGCGCAACAGGTCCGGCAAGGTGAAGCGGTGCAACTACCCAGCTACGCGCTGGCACTGGTGGATGTCATACAGCTCGACTACCTGAAAATCGAAAAGGACACGGTAAGGCTGGCCACCTGTGCGGACAGTGAAACACTCGACACCCTGCTGCCGGCCCTTCACGAGCGACTGCTGACACTCGATGCCCGCCTGCAGCAACAGGCTGCCCTGCCCGCCTGGGGTGACGACAGCATCTGCAACTGGTGTGAGTTTGACGGTGTGTGCCGTCGCGATATGTGGAAACAACAGGAACCTGGCAGTGACTGACGCGCCGCTCGCCACTGACCCCGGGCAAAGTTTCAGCGTACTGGCGTCCGCCGGTACCGGCAAGACCTGGCAACTGGTTGCACGACTGACACGACTGCTGCTGGCCGACGCCACCCCCGACAGCATTCTTGCCATTACCTTTACCCGCAAGGCCGCGGGCGAAATGCAGCAACGGCTCGGCGAGCGTCTTGAAGCCCTGCTGGAAGCCGATGACGTCACCCTGGCGAACATGCTTGAAGAAATCGGCGAACCTCCCACCCCGCCCACCTGCCGGCGCGCACGCACCCTGCTGGAAAACTGGCTGCGTAGTGAGCACACACTGCACACCACGACGTTCCACAGCTTTTGCCAGGAGCTGCTGCAACGTTTCCCGCTGGAAGCCGGCCTGCCGCCGGCCTTTGAACTCACCGAAGTCACGGGCCTGCTGGTGGACGAAAGCTGGGATGCGCTGTTTGCCGAAGCAACCCGCCGCCCCGATACGCTGCTGGCGCGGGCCATTGAACAACTGTTCGAAGAGCTGGGCAGTCTGTTCAACGCCCGCAGCACACTGCGACAGTTTATCGACCACCGCAGTGACTGGTGGGCGTGGACGCATAATGAAGGTGACCCGGTCGAATTCGCGACCCGGCAGCTTGAAAAGAAACTGCAACTCGAGGCGAGCCGTAACCTGTCGGAGGAGTTCTGGAGTGAAGCCACCCGTGAACGACTGGCTGAATTCTCACAATTGCTCGGGCGCCATGAGACCCCCACCAACCTTGGACTTATTGCCCGGCTTGAGCCCTGCCTGACACAGACGATCGATGCACAAACTGCGGTTTCTCATATTACCCCGGTATTTCTGAAAAAAGATTTACAGCCCCGGAAATGCACTGTGACCGCCACCCTGAAAAAGAAAATGGGTGAAGCCGGTGCGCAGCGTTTTGTTGAACTGCACACATTCTTCTGTGAGCACTTGCAGGCCATTCGCGAAGTCGAAAACCGCCAGCGCACCCTGCGTCTCAACGCTGCCTGGTATGTTGCCGGCCAGCGGATGCTGGAACACTTCCAGCGCATCAAGCGCGAACGCCGGTTGCTGGACTTTTCCGACCTGGAATGGAAGACCTTCCTGTTGCTGAACGACCCGCAACATGCACACTGGATCCAGTTCAAGCTCGACCAGCGCATCGACCACCTGCTGATCGATGAATTCCAGGACACCAACCCGACCCAGTGGCAGATGATCCTGCCACTGCTGGAAGAAATGGCGGCGGGTGGCGAGCGCCAGCGCAGCCTGTTCGTTGTCGGCGACCGCAAACAGTCGATTTACCGCTTCCGGCGTGGCAACCCGGCACTACTGGATCGTGCTGCCGAATGGATGAATGAAAAGCTTGCTGCACAACGCATTCACCTCGATGACTCGCGGCGTTCGTCACCGGTTATTATCGATACAGTCAATACCATTTTCACTTCGCCGGGCATGCAGCCCCTGATGCCCGGCTTTCAGCCGCACAGCACACACCTGAAGGACGCCTGGGGCCAGGTCGAGGTGTGGCCGCTGGTCGAAGCGGAAGCATTCGGGGAACAAGACAGCCCCGGCACATTACGCAACCCGCTCGAACAACCTCGCCTGGACAGCCGTGATCTACGCTACTACCGCGAGGGAAAACAGATTGCCGAACGCATCCGGCAACTGGTGCAGCAACAGCTCGTCGGCTACGGCGACATCCTGGTCCTGATGCGCTCCCGCACCCACCTGGCGGACTATGAGACAGCCCTGCGCGAGTGCGGCATCCCTTACCTCAGTCGCGACCGGGGCACACTGCTGGAAAGCCTGGAAATACGCGACATGGAAGCCCTGCTGACCGTGTTGATGACCCCGCAGGACAACCTCGCACTGGCACAGGTACTGTGCTCACCGCTGTTCTCGCTGGATGAAAATATCCTCTGTGAACTTTCGCGACCGCTCGGCGGCATATGGCTGGACCGCCTCACGGAACTGGCCGGGCAGAACAGCCACAACGCAGCCGTGCAACGTGCTGCACGGTTACTGACACACTGGCGTACACTGGCCGGTCGTATCCCCATCCACGACCTGCTGGAGCAGATCTTTCACCAGGCCAACCTGCTGCAACGTTACCGCTCGGCTGTACCGGCCAGCCAGGCTGCACAGGTCGAGGCCAACCTGACACGCTTTGTCGAACTGGCGCTGGAAGTTGACAGCGGTCGCTACCCGACGCTGCCGCGTTTCCTGGAACGTGTAAAGCACCTGCGCGGGCTGGACAAGGAAGGCCTGAGCAAGGCAACACCCGGGGCCGCACAACAGCAGCGTGTCAACCTGCTCACCATTCACGCGGCCAAGGGGCTGGAAGCGCCAGTCGTGTTCCTGTGCGACACCACCAGCCAGGGCAACCCATCGGGAATTTCCCCGCTGGTATGCTGGCCGGCTGACTCGAACCGTCCAACGGATTTCCTGCTGCCAGGCAACAGGACACAGCGTGACAGCATCAGTGAAGCGCTTCACCAGCAGGAAAAAACCGAACAGGCGCGTGAGTCCGCCAATCTGCTGTACGTTGCACTGACACGGGCACGCAACATGCTGATCATTTCCGGCTGTCGCCCCAGCCGTGGTGACGCGCTGGGCTGGTACGGCCAGATTACCGAACCGCTTTGTGGCACGGCACAACTGGAAGCGCCGTGGCAGCGGCAGTTCAGCACACCACCGACACACACCACGGCAGCTGAAGACCAGCCGGAAGACAGCATTAGCCCCGATATACGCCTGCAACACCCGATACCTGTGGAACATCTGTGGCGGGAGATTGCGCCCAGCCGCCGTACGGATGAAAGGGAACTTCCGGCCGGCAATACGCAGGGGAAACAACGCGGCATTATTATCCACCGCATACTGCAGCTGGCCGTGGAACACGGCGGTATCGGCCAGGATATGATGCAACGTATTGCCAGGGAGCAGGGGCTGGCTGCCGACAACGGGCTGCTGGTGGACTGCTATAACGAAGTACGAATACTGCTCGACAAACCGGAATTAAACTGGATTTTCGCGAAGGGCCCGCAACAATGGACGGAAGTCCCGATACACTACGCCAGGGACGGACGCACGGTATACGGTGTCGTTGACCGCCTGCTGATCAAGCGGGATGCCGTACACCTGATCGACTATAAATCACACCGTGTCAGCACGACGGAGCAGATCCAGACACTGACCGAACACTACCGGCCACAACTGGCACTGTACCGTGAGGCGATAACCCGCCTGTGGCCGGAACACACTGTCCACTGTTATCTGCTGTTCACGCACAGTGCCCGCTTGCAGGCCATTGACTGAACCCCGTCAGGACAATGAGGCCGCGTGTAGAGAAAATGCGAAGCGGGTTCCCTTGCCCGGCTCACTGCTGACGTGGATAATCCCGCCGTGCAGGCGAATAATATGCTGGGCAATCGCCAGCCCCAGTCCGGCGTGCTGGCCGCTGCGCGCACCGTTATCACCGCGATAAAAACGCTCAAAAATCTTCGCCAGCTCCTCCCCGGACATTCCGCTGCCGGTATCCTCTACCTGTATCTGCACCCCGGCACCATCTGCGCGCAGCGACACGGTAATACACCCACCCTCCGGTGTATGCTGGAGGGCATTGGCAACAAGATTCACCAGCACCCGTTCGATCATGGCAATATCACCTTCAACAAACGGAAGACTCCCGATGCTGTCCAGCCTGAGCTGCACGCCCTTCTGCTCCGCCTGTAACTGGAATTTCTGGATAATATCCTGTGCCAGATCAGCGGCTGCGAAAGGCTCTGTCTGCACCGGCGCATCACTGGCGTCGAGTTTCGCCAGCTCAAATAATTCATCGACCAGTCTTGTCAGGCGTGTACTGTGTTGCAGGGCGATTTGCAGGTAGTTTGAGCGGGTCTCCGCATCGAAAGCATCCGCCTTGAGTTGCAGGGTTTCGATATAACCGTGCAGTGCAGCCAGTGGCGTACGCAAATCGTGCGACACGTTGGCCACCAGCTCGCGCCGCAGGTTGTCCTGTTTTTTCAGTGCATCGATCTGTTCCTGAATGCGCCCGGCCATACGATTGAAACTCTCACCCAGCGACTCGATTTCATCATGGCGGGAGGAACCTTCCGTCCAGCGGACAGATTCAGTGAAATCACTTTCGCTGAACCGCCGCATCAATCCCGCCAGGCGATTCAGCCGACGTGTAAGCAAGCGGAACACCAGCAAACCAAACAACAGGCCCACCACAAGACTGGCAAGCAGTGCTGCAGCAGACAACTGCAACAGGAAGTTATTCTGGAACAGCTGTTCCATGCGCTCGTATTCCTGGCCACGCAGAACCACATAAAGATAGGCCGGTGAACCATCACCCAGCGCCAGACGGGTAGCAGAGAACACCTTGCGCCGTTCATAACTGCGTGGGTCGTCGCCAAGCAGCGGGAACTCCCCACCGGCAAAGAACTGTTGCACGGGCGCGAGATTGACGCGCTCCCGTTTCACCTGCCCCGGGTCGGCGGAATAGGAAAGAATGCGGCCACGGCTATCGAGCAGGTAAATCTCGATGTCCGGGTTAACCATCATGTAGTGGTTAAAGGTTTCCTTAAGTGCCTGCTGGTCCAGTACGCCGTCTTTTAACAGATTGCGGCCTATTACCAGCTTGCTGGCAAGATCACGGTTCAGACTCTGCACAAACGCCTGCTGGTAGTGTCGGGTTATGCTGGTACTGAGCAGAACATACAGCAAACCGATACCTGCCAGCAGCAACATGAGCGACAGGGCCAGTTTGGCAAACAGCGTACGTGGCAGCATCAATTCACCGAATCGCTGAAACGATAACCCACACCCCACACTGTGAGGATATAGCGTGGCTCTGCCGGATTTTCCTCGATCTTGGCGCGCAGCCGGTTGATATGTGAATTGACAGTATGCTCATACCCTTCGTAGTGATAACCCCAGACCTTTTCCAGCAGCTGCATGCGTGTAAAGACCTGCCCGGGATGACTGACAAAATGCAGCAACAGGTCAAACTCCCGCGCAGTCAGTACAACCTCTTTGCCACTGACCGTTACCTTACGGCTCACGGTATCAATAAAAACACCACCCGCCTGAACGGGCTGCGCAAGTGAATTATCCTGCTGCCCGTGCGCCTCGATACGACGAAACTGCGCCTTGATGCGCGCCATGAGTTCGGGAAAGCTGAAAGGTTTTGTGATGTAGTCATCTGCACCCGTTTCCAGGCCGGCCACACGATCCTGCTCAGCAGTCCGCGACGTCAGCATAAGAATCGGTATGCGCGAACAACGTGTGCGTAGTTGACGGCAAACCTCAAGCCCGTCGATACCCGGCAACATAAGATCCAGCACCACCAGCTGGTAGCTGTTCCCGGCAAACAGGTCCAGTGCAGCGCTACCGTCGCTTGCGATATCGGCCTCACACCCCAGGTCACGGACATGGAAACGGATCAGTTGCGCAATGTCCGCATTGTCTTCCACGATAAGCAACCTGTAGCTCATGTTTTATTGTTCTCGCAAATCAGCGGCTGCGGCCATTATAGCCACAGTTCAGAAACACAGGCTCCCGGAATACCCGGGAGCCTGGCCCGGTACCGCTCATCTCCCGCCAGGCGTCTCAGCGTACTGTGACAACAACTTTCGCTACCGGGTTCAACCAGTGGTGAACAGCCGCATTCAGATCACTGATTCCACCATCAGGGGTCATATCGCCCAGTACACCCCGGTGAACGTGCACCAGCGTATTCTGCTCACTGTCAGTCACACCGGTAGCACCGGACCCACTGTTGGCGCCAGGATCGGCAGGAATGCCAGGGACACCAGATGCACCACCGCCATTGATAATTTCGCTATTGGCCTCGGTGCCGGCATCGTAGCCATTCACATAGTAGGTATAGGTTCCACGCTTTTTGGGAATACGCTGTCCATCCAGCCCCACAAAACCATCATTGGTCGGCAGCAGCATGGCCACAACTGACAGGTAACGGTTCCGCTTCCTTGTGCTCAGGTGCGCTGTTGCCGTCTCACCCGGACCCAGCAAACCTTCGGCAGGGTCGGCTGCAATGTTGGCACCCGCCGCCTGAAGATCCGCGACCAGCCCCGAAATATCACCCCCTTCCGCCATCGCCTGCAAGCTGGCTGAAGCCGGCTCGCCGGGTTCGAACAGATCAATATGACGGTTATGCGCCGAGATCAGCAGCGGCGTGTAATAGATGCCGTTGGTGAGATTGGTCACTTCAATGGTCAGTTCCCGGGCCTGTACCACGGCATTCAGTCCCCCGGCCAGTACCAGACCTGCGATCAGTTTCTTCATCATGACGTGCTCCTGTGAATGTTCCTGTTTCGGAATGATTTCCGTGATACGTTGTAACGTGCGGAGTTCACACAGCTATCACGCAAATCTCACAATTCTGTCACAATGTCCTGTAGTGGCTGGCAGACCTGCGCTAGCCTTCATAATGAAACAGGCGTTTCTCACGAATAATTTCCGCCACGGCATCCGGCACCATGTCGACCCAGCCTGCATCGCCCTGGCGAATCTTCTCCAGCACGGCATGTGAAAATATGGACAGGTATTCACGGCGAATATCGGTTAATTCACGGATATAACCGTTTTCCAGCAAATGCAGGTAGAGATGTTTCAGCTGTGCCGGGATCTCCAGATTGTGTACCGTCACCAGCCCATCGCCTTCCTCCCCGAGCGCCGGCCCGACATACAACCTGAGATCATTCCTGAACATGCGGCCGAAGGATTCCAGGATACCGCCTTCCAGACCTTCATAGTACGTCTCGTCAAATACCTGCTGCAGTGTTGGCACACCGAGCACCACGCCAACCGCTTGCCGGGTGTAGCGGAACAGGTACTCTGCCAGCCGGTAAAAAGCGCCACAATCCGAAATCATCACGTGTTTACCCAGCGCACAAAGTATTTCCGCGCGGTGCAGGTAGTCCTCAACATCGATCTCTTCGCCATCGACCAGGTTGTGTAATGTCATTTCGCTCAGCACGATAACATCGTCAGGGCTGACATCGGATTCCTTGCAGAACTCGGTATATGCGCTATCGAGGAGGTTCATGTTCAGGTGGGTCGGCGGGCGAAAGCGGCTGCGTTCAACCAGCACGGATTTTCTGTACAGCGCATCGGCTGGCTGCACCACTTTTCCATCGGCCTGAAACATTGCTGCGCTGGACAGTCCGTACTGCACCAGGCGCAACGCCATCAGGCGGTTATCAATTCCTGCAAAGGCCGGCCCGCCGAAATCGATCATGTCGATTTCCATCAGCTCGGTAGAAAGCTGGTCGAGCAAGGACTTGATCAGCGCTTCAGGATTTTCATTCAGGTACAGCGCACCGTAAATGAGGTTTACGCCGAGAATACCCAGCGTCTCCTGGTCCTGAAGACTGTCCTGCCCGCGCAGACACACGTGCACATCGATCTGTGACGCTTGCTCGCCAGGCTGTGTCTGGAAACGAATACCCAGCCAGCCGTGCCCCGCCTGCTTGCGGACATAACTGTGTGTAGCAACCGTATTGGCAAAGGCAAAGAACGCACTGGATTCGCCACGCTTTTCCTGCAGCCGCTCATTGACCAGTCGGTACTCGTGTTGCAGCATGGCCTGCAGGCGCTCGCGGCTGACGTAGCGTTTGCAATTGCCATAGATGGCGTCACTGAAGGTCATGTCATAGGCCGACATGGCCTTGGCGATGGTGCCGGCTGCTCCCCCGACCTGGAAGAACCAGCGCGCAGTTTCCTGTCCCGCACCGATCTCCGCGATGGTGCCGTACTTGCCGTCATCCAGATTAATGGACCGCGCCTTGCGGTGGGTATCCAGCGTGGATTCCATCTTCACTCCCTGATTGAAAAGCCGGTGTTGCCTAGTTGCTGCTGACCTCGGTCTTGTCGAGCATTTCAGCCATGCGTGCCGGTGGTATATAACCCGGCGTTGACTGGCCGTTTTCATACAAAATATAAGGTGTTCCGCGCAACCCCAGTTGTTCGGCCAGGCGCATATGCGCATCAACAGGGTTGTCACAGGTTTTCTTCGGCACCGGCCGGTTGTTCTTTGAGTCGGTCAGCGCCTTCTTTCTGTCATCCGCACACCATACGGAGACAGCCTTGTCATAAGACGGCGTGTGCGCACCGGCGCGCGGGAAAAACAGGTAGCGTATCTCGATGCCTTTTGCCATGTACTGGTCAATCTGGCTGTGCAGTTTACGGCAGTAACCGCAGTCGATATCAGTAAACACTGTCACCACGTGTTTCACTTTTTCCGGCCTGAAGACAATCATTTTGCTTTCATCGATTGTATCGATGAGTGCTTTCCTGATGCTGGCACGCTTTGCCTCGGTCAGGCTTGTATGCGTGGTAAAATCTATCAATTCACCCTGCAGCAGATAACGACCATCGCGGCTGATATAGACCACCTGGCTTCCGACAACCACCTCATAAAGTCCGGGAACCGGCGTCGCCTCGATTGAATTGACACTGACACCGCCCAGCGCACTGCGGATTTTTGCCTTGTCGGCGGCCTCGTCAGCGCTGACCAGCGGTGCGAGACACACGAGCAGCAGTGTAATAAGGGTATTTTTAACTGTATTCACAACGAATAACCTGTCAGCTGGAGAATCGGTTCCGGGATTGGACAGTGATTCTGTATCTGGGTTCAGCATTCTACTGCAGTCTTCAACCTCGCGGGTGGTGGCGCTCGTGCAACTGCCGGAGTCGCTCACGGGCGACATGGGTATAGATTTGCGTGGTAGACAGGTCGCTATGCCCGAGCAACATCTGTACGACGCGCAGATCCGCACCGTGGTTCACCAGGTGTGTGGCAAACGCATGTCGTAAGGTATGCGGCGACAAATGCGTGGAAATCTTTACTTTTACAGCATATTGGCGAATCCGGTACCAGAATGCCTGACGGGTGATGGGGGTGGACTTTCGTGATACAAACAACGGGCCAACCGAGGCACCGCGCAACAATACCGGCCGTGCCTCCTTCAGGTAACGCGCCACCCAGTGCAGTGCCTCTTCACCGGCCGGCACCAGGCGTTCCTTATTGCCCTTTCCGAGTACCTTGATGACCCCCTGGTTGAGATTTACCCGGTCAGCGGTCAGCGATATCAGCTCGGATACACGCAAGCCGCTGGCGTACAACACTTCCAGCATGGCGCGGTCGCGTATGCCGATGGGATGGCGGGTATCCGGCGCCGTGAGTAACGCCTCGATTTGCCGCTCACTCAGCGTATGCGGAAGCGGACGGTCAAGTTTCGGGGAAGCGATGTTGGCGGCAGGATCGTCCTTGCGTCGGCCTTCACGCACCAGGTAGCGGTAGAAGCGCCGCAAGGTCGACAATAACCGTGCATTACTGCGCATCTTGTTGCCGGCACGATAGCGGACAGACAGATAGGCATTCAGTTCAGGCTCACCCGCCTCCGCCAATGCTGTATTGCGTCCCTTCAGCCAGACGGCGAAACCGCAGAGATCCCTGCGATAGGCCGCCAGTGTATTCTCACTGAGACCATTCTCCACCCACAGGGCATCTACGAAACGCTCGATGACGGCGAGATCGGCATCGCTGCACGCATCGGTCCGGGCTGTTGCTGAACGACTGGCTGACATGACTCTCATCTATTCAAACACGCTGTAGCACCCTACCACAATCGCAGACCCGCCGGTGCTGCCGTGCTAGACTCCGGCTTCCGGAACGGTACACACCATGACAGCACGAACCCTTATCCCTGCTACGGAAATCAGTCTGCTTATTCTTGCCGGCGGCAAGGGCAGCCGCATGGGTGGCCAGGACAAGGGGCTGATGAATATTGCCGGAAAACCCGCCCTCGAACACCTGCTGGAGCGTATGGCAGCACATGCCGGACCGGTATTGATCAGCGCCAACCGCAACCTGCAACGTTACGCCAGTTATGGCCACCCGGTCATTGAAGACGCCTCAGGGGATTTTCCCGGGCCACTTGCCGGCATACTCGCAGGCCTTCTGGCCGCTCGCACCCGTCACCTGCTGACGCTTCCTGTCGATGCCCCGCTGGTCAGTGAACAGTATCCCGCCAGGATGGCTTCGGCGCTTGCCGGAACTGGCAGCAAGGCCTGTGTTGCCAGCCTGAACCAGCGGATTGAACCGGTATTTTGTCTGCTGGACAAAACACTGGCACCGGCACTGCAAGACTATCTCAATCGTGGTCAGCGTGCCGTCAACGGCTGGCTCGATGAAGTCGGCGCCGTCCCCGTGGATTTTTCTGACACGCCGCAACAGTTCATCAACCTGAATGTTGAGCAGGATCAGGAAATGTTACGTGAATACCTGTCACCATGACAAACAATTCGATCATGACCCAACTGACTGCATCCTTCCCGGTTATCGGCTTCGCCGCCTGCAGCGGCACCGGGAAGCCGCTGCTGTACCCGTACCTCAACCGGCCAGACGCGATTGCCGGATTTATTCTTGAAACCTTTGTATCCAGATGGACAGGAACCCAGCCATGAACGACGCCACTATAGATTGCTGCGCCGACCCTTCACAGAAACTGCTCAGCGTGGAGCAGGGCCGACAACGCATACTCGATGCGGTACCCGTTGTCAGTGACCAGGAACAACTGCACCTTCGTGCTGCGCTGCACCATGTTCTTGCTGAAAAGGTGGTGTCCGGCATCGATGTCCCGCCCTTTGCAAACTCGGCCATGGACGGTTATGCCATCCGCCACCGGGACTGTAACGATGAAACACCCTGCACATTGACCCTGGCAGGCGAGTCTTTCGCGGGCAGACCGTTCAATGGCAAGGTCGAAGCCGGTCAGTGTGTGCGTATCATGACCGGCGCCGTGATACCGGAAGGCGCCGACACGGTATTGATGCAGGAACATGTCGAACGCGACGGTGAACAGATCCGCTTTGATCCCACCCGTGTAAAAGCCGGCCAGCACGTTCGACATGCCGGCGAGGATACCCGTGCCGGCCAGCAGGTGCTCGAACCGGGCAAGGTACTGGGGCCAGCCGAACTTGGCCTGCTGGCATCTGTCGGCGTGGGCGAAGTGCGGGTATGGCGCAGGTTGCGCGTGGCGTTCTTCTCCACGGGAGACGAACTCACCAGCATCGGCACACCGCTGCAACCCGGGCAAATCTACGACAGCAACCGCTATGCGCTGTACGGGCTATTGCGTAATGCCGGCGTTGATTTCCATGACCTCGGTGTTATCCCCGACCGGCGTGATGCCGTGCGTGACGCCTTTCGGCAGGCCGGCGCCATCGCCGACCTGGTGCTGACCTCGGGTGGCGTATCTGTCGGTGAGGCTGACTTTGTGACCGAGACACTGGGAGAAATGGGTGAAATCAATTTCTGGCGCATGGCCATGAAACCCGGCAAGCCACTGGCCTTTGGCAAACTGGGTAACGCGGTGTTTTTTGGCCTGCCCGGCAACCCGGTGTCGGCCATGGTGACCTTTTACCAGTTTGTCTTGCCGGCCCTGCGTAAAATGCGCGGCGAGCAGCCGCGCGACCCGCTGATTTTTGAAGCGCGTTGCGCCAACCCCCTGAAAAAGGCCGCCGGGCGCATGGAGTTCCAGCGTGGAATTCTTCGACGGGAAACCGATGGAAGCTGGAGCGTGTCGACAACCGGACTGCAGGGCTCGCACGTGCTGAGCTCCATGAGCCATGCCAACTGCTTTATCCTGCTCAGCGCAGAAAACAGCGGCGTCAACGAAGGTGCAAATGTTTTCGTACAACCTTTCACCGATTTCGAAAGGTGACAGCCAGGGAACAGCCACCTGACAGAATTTATTGTTTGACTTGCTGCCCGGCCTGCTGCTCGGCAATGTCAGCGCGCACCTTCTCCATATCCAGTGCCCTGACCTGCTCGATCAGCTGGTCCAGCGCAGATGCCGGCAAGGCTCCGGCCTGGGAAAAGACCATGATCCCTTCGCGGAAAATCGCCAGCATCGGAATCGAGCGCACCTGGAAACTGGCCGCCAGTTCTGACTCGGCTTCCGTATCAACCTTGCCAAAGGCAATATCGGGGTTGGCCTCGGATGCCGCCTCAAACACCGGGGCAAAGTTCTGGCAGGGACCGCACCATGACGCCCAGAAATCGAGCAATACAATAGCGTTATTCTCGATGGTTTCCTTGAAATTATCTTTTGTCAGCTCAATCGTCGCCATGTGCAATCCTGTTACATCGGTCTATGAAGTATGACCAGTGTAACAAGCACGCCGGGCAGGAAAAACCTTGAAAATAAACACTAGGAGGCGTAGGGGGGGGATCAGCTGTCGCCGCGCTGGCGATGTTCTTCTGACGGACTGGCGGACTTTTCTTCATCATGCCCGGCTCCAGCATCACTGCCATAAGTGGCATCAAGCTCAACACGATTACGGCCCAGTCGCTTGGCGCGATACAGGGCCTTGTCTGCACGTTCGATAAACGCACTTGCCGTTTCACCGGGCTTGTACAGGGACACGCCGGAAGAGAAGGTGGGGATCGAAATCATCTCGCCATTGGCCTGCCAGCGCGTTTCCTGTGCCCGGTTTCTCACCTTGGTCAGTGCGCGCATTGAACCTTCCGCATCAGTATTGGGCAGCAAAACCGCGAATTCCTCGCCGCCATAACGCGCCACCAGGTCATGATGACGGAAGATAGAAAGGATACTCTTGGCATACAGCTGCAGCACTTCATCACCACCGGCATGCCCGTATTTATCGTTGATCTGCTTGAAATGATCGAGGTCGATCAACGCCAGCGACAAGGGGAAACCGTAGCGTTGTACACGCGCCACCTCGTCCTCGATACGCCGCAGGAAAGCACGGCGATTGGGCAGGCCGGTCAGTTCATCGGTAAGACTGAGCAACCTGACACGCGTCAACTCATCACTGAGCTGGCGACTATCGGATTCAATCAGCTGCAGATAGTGATGGGTATTATCGAGTTTCTCGGCAAGGTCGTGGTGCCCCCGGGTCAACTTCTCGATTTCACGGACCAGCGTCCAGCGCAGGTCTTCCAGCTCCTTGCCTTCACCGGCATGGCGCAGTTCGCCAAGCACGACCTCCAGCAGCACACCGAACTCCTCGTTCTGGGCAATCGTATCCTTGACCTGCTTGTTCAGTGTCGACTGCAGTTTCTGTATATCGCGGCGCTTGGAATCGAGGTGACTGCGGTAGGCATTATCGACCCTGGTTTCATCCGCGCGTGAACCGCTGTCCTGATCACAGGAAGTCGCTTCTTCCTCCTGCTCGACCTGAACCGTGTCTTCACCGGCTTGCAGCGCCTGCTGCTGTGTGGCCCGCTGTGCTTCCGCCTGCTCGTCGGCATTGCTGAACGGCCATTCCCGTTCAGCAGAGCTCTGTGAGCGATCTAGCTGACTTGTTTCCTGTTTGACAGACTGTCTTGCCTCGGCATAAGACTGCCTGCCCGGCGATGGTACAGACACTTCAGGTTCCGCGACAGCGGTCGCTTGCTCTGTGCGCTTCGGCGAGGGAATTTTCTTTTCCGGCGCGGCCTCAATGATGCCAAACGACTCCAGCAACGGATTGACCGCATTCTGGAACAGGCCGGAATCGAGATTCCGGGTCGCCTCAATCTGGCTGGCATACAGTTCAACGTAATCACGCAGTGTGTCCAGGTCGCCGGCCGTCAGCGGAGGCTGGAGACGCGCCTGCAACAGGCGGATCTGGACCTGCAACGGGGAACCATCGCGGAGATGGTTGAGATAGGCATCCAGCAACTGATTGATCAGGGTAACGTAGGCACGTTCAATCACTTGCTGGTTGTCGACAACATCGTCGAGCATGCGCTCGACCTGGCGGTAGATAACACTACCGGTCTGCGAATGGCGCAGCGCATCCAGCATGCTTAATATCTTTTGCACGCCAGCCGCTTCAATCCCACTGAGAGTTGTTGCGCCCATACTCCGACTTAAAGCTCCCACGACACCGCACCATCAGGTGCCATCGTATTTTATTGTTATAAACCCTGTTTCTCGTTATCCCGCCCTGACCACCGGGTATTCTTTTTACTCAGTCCAGAAAGTTACTCTGGTTGCGGCAAAAGGACAAACGACGCATGGGCGGATATCTGCGCCTTCGCATAAAGCATTTGAAATTATTGAACAAACACGACTTTTGTGCGCCACACCACAAAAGTCAAGCGCGGCAATTTTTTGACAGTTATATCAGTGAAATAGCGCAGATTCGTCATCAAACCTTACAGGTGGGTGGTCACTGACCAGACGGCTATAGAGACATTTTCTTACGCGATATCCACCTATTTCTTCATGATTATACGGATGTTTTCGACCCTGTTTCCGCGCACTGATGCCGATCCAGCCGACATTTTCTTGACAAAAAACGGCCAGTGATCGCCCCGGGCGCCATCAGACCAATACTTCACCGGCTTCAGTTCAACCCAGTGCCGAGAAAATGGCATCACGAATTTCCTCGACCTTGCCAACCCCCGAAACCCGGATATAACGTGGCGCACCCACACCGCCTTCCTGCGCCCATTTCGAGTAATAACCGATCAGGGGTTCCGTCTGCTCGTGATACACCTGCAAGCGCTTGCGTACCGTTTCTTCCTTGTCGTCATCACGCTGCACCAGCGGCTCACCGGTGACGTCATCCTTCCCTTCCACTTTCGGCGGATTAAAGACTACGTGGTAAGTACGGCCTGAACCCGGGTGCACGCGGCGCCCGCTCATGCGTTTGATGATTTCCTCATCATCAACATCGATCTCCACCACCGCGTCTATATCAACACCCTGTTCACGCAAGGCTTCAGCCTGCGCGAGCGTACGCGGGAAGCCATCGAACAGGAAACCGTTTTTGCAGTCATCCTCGGTAATACGTTCCCTGACCAGGCCGAGGATAATCTCGTCGGACACCAGTCCACCTGCATCCATGACTTTTTTGGCCTCGATACCCAGCGGTGTTCCTGCCTTGACGGCCGCTCTCAACATATCGCCGGTGGAAATCTGCGGGATACCGTAACGCTCCCTGATGTAGTTGGCCTGCGTACCTTTACCGGCACCGGGGCCGCCCAGTAATATAATTCTCATGGTGGTTCCTCCTTCCACACGCTCCCGGCAACAACCCTTGCTCAGCGACCGCCGGGACGATAACAGGGACACCAATTATCCTCAGGCGGACGCATGAACAACACACAATAGAATATATACGGGGATGCGGGGGATTTATGAAGCGGCGGGAAAAGTCTGCTCAGTTCAACTGGACACGCTGACCCCAGGGCACTTTGGCACGCCCCTTGACCAGCCACAACACCGGGCAGGCCGGTTCTGTTTCGGGAAACTCGCCCTGGGCATCCGTGAAGTACACCAGCAGATCAGGCTGTTGATTGACCTGCTCCAGCCACTCGAAAACCGGCGTAAAACGTGTCCCGCCGCGACCATAAATCCCTTCAGGCAAGGTGAACGCTTCCCAGGGTTCGTAGACCCACGGGCCGTTTTTGCATAACACGGCATCGCAGGCATGCAGTACCAGGCGCGCACGCACCTGGCCCTTGATGGCATCGATTTCACTGATGAATTCCTGCATCTCCGTATCGTTGATGGAGCCACTGGTATCCAGTACGACGGTAATATTGACCTGGGTGCTCCTGAGCGTTGGCAGGATTGCATCCCCCTCACGCCGCGATGGACGCTGGTAACTGTAATCATCCCGCGCCACGGCCATCATGTAGCGCGCCAGCAACATGCGCCAGGGCAATTGCGGCTGCAGCAGGTGATCGACCAGCCGCATCATGGCGGCACCCAGCTTGCCAGCCTGCTTGGCCTGTTGCGCGGCACCCGCAAGTCGCTGTCGCCACTGTACCGCCAGTTGCTCCTGCTCGGATTCACTCAAGGGTGCCGGCTGGCCGCCCTGCTGCGGATCGGAATCCTCATCCTGCGTGTTGCCCGTGCCGCTGTCCGTGTCCTGTTCCTGCGACTGGCCGCCGGACGATGACCCCCTGGACGCGGTTTCCTGGTCGTAGAAGTGGTCGTCGTGCGTTTCGTCTTCGGTATCTTCGTCGATGAAGGGATAGATTTCCTCGGCCATCATGCCTTCAAAACCGCTTTTCAGCAGTACGCCCGGCGGTGGCTTCAGTCCATCCTGGATCAGCAGCGGGTTAATGGCGAGGTCACAGGCGACATCCCAGCGCTGCTTGACGCGATGCTGACGACGCGCAAAGTGTGACAGGGCACAGTGCAGGGCCTCGTGCGCCAGCACGAACTGGGTCTGGTCCAGTGACAGCTGGCTGATATATTCAGGGTTGTAATACAGCGCGCGGACATCCGTACCAATCGTCTTGCAGCGTTCCGGCTTGCTCGCCTTCATCGGCAGACGCAGCACCAGCGCACCGAGAAACGGCCGGTCAAGAATCAGCCGGGTGCGCGCCGCACTGAGTTTGGTTTCGATATCGTCTGACATGCTACATATCGAACAACATCACATCGGCAACGGCCTTGGCCCATTTCGAGAACTGTGGCACCTGGAACAGTTCCTGGCCAATCGCGCGGTGCATGTCGGAAATCAGCATGACACCCATCTCACGCTGGGGAAAGGCACCGGCGTAATCGATAATATGTCCGAATATCGTTTCTGCATCATCTTCATCACGAACCCGAATTGCACGGCCCACCAGCGCCGAGGCAACCGCGTACTGGAGGTCGGTTTCTTTTGGCACACCGACCTTCTCCCCGCGAGTAATGGCATCGATATCAGGCAGCTTGTCGAGGTTGTCGACAAAAGCATGCAACTCGATCCCGGCAGCGGGTCCTACACACGCCTGCAGGGCTTCCACCAGCACGGCAGAATTGTTGCCAAATTTCTGCAGGGCACGATGGGCAAATTCCCAGGAACGCGGGGACGGGAAAGCCACCGGGTTATGCGCCGGATCGAATTCAAACAACAACTCCGGACGAAAACGCAGGAAGGCAATCAGGCGTTCATCGATACCGTTGGCATAGGCCCAGGCGACCCAGTCATCGAGGTTGACGTCCAGCTCGTAGTGCGAGAAGCGGTTAGCCAGCGGTGCCGGCATGCTGTAGGTGACACCACGGTCGCCCTGGCGGTTGCCCGCGGCAAAGATCGCCCAGCCATCCGGTACCTCGTAGGCGCCGAGCCTGCGATCCAGGATCAGCTGGTAGGCCGCCGCCGACACACTGGGCGGCACCGAGGTGATTTCATCGAGAAACAGGATGCCTTTTTCACCATGGCGCTGCGTGTCCGGCAGCATGGCCGGCACGGCCCATTCAACACTGTCCCCGGTGCGGAACGGGATACCGCGCAGATCGGTTGGCTCCATCTGCGACAGGCGGATATCGATGACCGGCACGCCATGGTGCGCGGCAATCCGGGCAACAATCTGTGATTTACCCACACCCGGCGGCCCCCACAGCATCACCGGGGTATGCTGGCCGTGCTGGACGCTTTCGAACTCGGTTTCAAGGATGGTCAATAGCTGTAATGGGCGCATGTCTGCTCCGGTTATCCGGTGGCGCTGGCCACCTCCTGCAAAGGCGCCACATGTTACTGAAAGCCGCGGCGAAATGCATGATCACTGTAAAAATACAACAAAACACAAGGGGTTAAACATTCACACCGCCAGGGCTTCTGCACACCGGGAAATCCACTCAATATTTCCCCCGCGCAGCCGTTACGGGTGATTATCAAACAGACAACCCAACAGACGCTACATGCCTTCACAAGACAGTCGTTTTACGCGCCTTTTACTTTGCTCTTCAGACAAGGGGAAACTGGAACCACTTCGCAAACGCTTCAATGCCGTTGGCATTCAGGTGGACTGCGTGACGCGCGCCGATGATGCGCGCCAACGGTTGTGGGACCACCACTATGACGGAATAGCCATAGACCTGTTACTGGCCGACCGTGACGGTATTTCCTTTGCCATGGAACTGCGCCAGGAACACCCCCGAACCTCCGTGCTGGTCATTTCCACAACGCGTGAGACAGAACGGGGTGACAGCGGGCCTGACTGGCTGTCGCGTTCTGCCGATTATGCGCGGCTGATTTTCGCCCTCAAGCAGGCCGGTCAACGCGCCGCCGGGCGGCCACCGAAAATTCTCCATGTCGAAGACGACGACAGTCTGGCCGAGCTGGTTCAGAACACCATCGGCAACCAGACCCGGCTGTTCCGTGCCCGTTCCGCACAGGAAGCGCAAATCGCCATGGCGTTGCGTGAGTATGACCTGGCACTGATCCGTACCGATGTGCCACAAACCAACGTCAGCTGGCAGAACACGTTGTTGGGGCATCAACCGCTCGAAATCAGCACAGACCCGCACAACGACCCGGTGCTGAATATCCTCAATAATCTGCGTCGTCCCTCATTCGTTCACGAGCCGGCTTACTGCTAGTTCCCGGCCGGTTCATGCCGCCCCCTACCCTTTCAGGCTGCGCAACTGGCGACGGGATTTCTTGTCCGGCTTGCCCTGTGGACGCGGTGTCGTAGCCGATGCCAGCCGAAACTGTTCCGTGACAGCCTCTCGCTTGAGAATGCTTTGTTCCGACTCCCGGTACAGGGTTTGCGCCACGCTGGCCGGGCCACGGCGCGCAGACAGGATCAAAACTTCAATCTGCCAGGTCAATCCGTTCCGATGAATTTCCAGGCTGTCACCCGTCTTCACGGTTCTCGAGGGTTTCACACGGACGCCGTTAAGCTGCACCTTGCCTCCCGAAACAGCCTGTGCAGCAATACTTCGTGTCTTGTAGAAGCGTGCTGCCCACAACCATTTATCGATACGGACCGGCTCACTCATGCGACGGCAACACGTGCGGCATCAAGCAACTGCAGGTAGGGCACGGCACCGTCCAGGCGTTGCTCGCCGATAAAGAACGTGGGGGTTGCGCGTACCCCCAGGTCAAGTGCTGCCTGGCGGTACTGTGCCAGTTTTTCACTGGCCTCCTTACCATCCCAGGCAGCCGCAACCTGGCTGTCGCTCATACCCGCTTGCCTCGCCAAAGCTTCGAGGACCGCCCGATCCCCGATGTTGCGCCCTTCGACAAAAAAAGCCTCGAACAGGGATCTGTGCAATGGGTAAAAAACATCCCTGCCCAGCCCCTTGGCCACCTCGGCCAGCCGCAGTGCCGAGCGCGAATTGGTGGTGAAGTCGTGCTCCTTCAGGGTCACACCTTCCTCTGCCGCCATTTCCTCGAGCGAAGCCATCATGGACTGCCAGCGTTCGCTGTCATAACCCAGCGATTCGATCGGCCGACCTTCCGCGGAGGTGTCAGGATGAATTTCAATGGCGCACCAGTTCACCCGCAGGTCAAACTGCTCGCGCAGGCGATTGAGGCGGAGTTCGCCGATGTAACAGAATGGGCAGATGTAGTCGCTGAACACCGTTACCTTCAGCAACGGTCTCCCGGCACCACCCGTTACCCCGCGACTCGCCTCGTCGCCCGTCACGATCAGTCAGCAATCTCGACAAGGATACCGTTCAGGCGTTTCACGAAGGCAGCGGGATCGTCCAGCTGTCCACCCTGACTCAGCATCGCCTGCTCGAACAGCAGGCGCGACCAGTCAGAGAAACGTTCCTCATCGGTTTCCTCTCGCAGGCGCTTGACCAGCGGGTGGTCCATATTGATTTCCAGCACCGGCTTGCTCACCGGCACATCGTGGCCGGCCTGTTTGAGCAGCTTCTGCATGTGCATGGCCATTTCCTGCTCACCGAGCACCAGGCAGGAGGGTGATTCCGTCAGCCGCTGGCTGCTGCGCACTTCGCTGACCTCATCGGCCAGCACATCTTTCAGCTTGTCGAGAAAGTCCTTGTACTCTTCTTCTGACTTCTCGTCTTTCTTTTCAGCTTCATCACCACCGAGTTTGCCAAGATCCAGGTCTCCTTTGGCAACCGATACCAGCGGCTTGCCGTCGAATTCGGTCAGGTGCGAGACCAGCCATTCATCGACACGGTCGCTCAACAACAGTACCTCGATACCTTTCTTGCGGAACACCTCCAGGTGCGGACTGTTCTTTGCCGCGGAGAAACTATCAGCGGTTATGTAGTAGATCTTGTCCTGCCCTTCCGGCATGCGACTGACATAGTCCTCCAGCGACACGGTCTGTTCCTCGCTGTCGGTATGGGTTGAAGAGAAGCGCAGGAGTTTGGCGATCCTTTCCCGGTTGGCGAAGTCCTCGGCCGGCCCTTCTTTCATGACCTGGCCAAACTGCTTCCAGAACTCGGCATATTTCTCCGGCTCGTTTTTTGCCATGTTTTCCAGCAGGCCAAGGATTTTCTTCACCGAAGCAGCGCGAATGCCGTCGATAAACTTGTTCTGCTGGAGGATTTCCCGTGACACGTTGAGTGGAAGATCGTCGGAATCCACCAGGCCACGGACAAAACGCAGGTACTGCGGCATCAGGTGTTCGGCATCGTCCATGATAAACACACGCCGGACATACAGCTTGATGCCATGACGACGGTCACGATCCCACAGATCAAATGGTGCAGTCTTTGGAATATATAACAGGCTGGTATAGGACTGGTTACCTTCTACCTGGTTGTGCGTCCACGCCAGTGGTTCACCAAAGTCGTGCGCAACGTGCTTGTAGAACTCCCGGTATTCCTCGTCACTGATTTCCTTCTTCGGACGCTTCCACAGGGCAGAAGCATTGTTGACAGCCTCGTATTCGCCTTCCTTGTCTTTCTCCTGGGACGGCATCTCGATGGGGATGGCGATATGGTCGGAGTAGCGGGTGATAATCGAACGCAACCGCCAGGCATCGAGAAACTCGTCTTCACCTTCGCGCAGGTGTAGCACGATTTCCGTACCACGGCTGTCCTTCGTTACGTTGGTAAGGGTGTAACTGCCTTCACCGTCAGATTCCCACTGCACGGCCTGGTCAGCGGGTGTACCGGCACGGCGTGTGCTCAGTGTTACCTTGTCGGCAACAATAAAGCAGGAATAAAAGCCGACGCCGAACTGCCCGATCAGTTCAAGGTCATGCGTCTGGTCACCGGTCAGTGACTCGAAGAACTGCTGCGTACCTGACTTGGCAATGGTGCCGATATTGTCCACGACTTCCTCGCGCGACATGCCGATACCATTGTCGCTGACAGTTATGGTGCGTGCTTCCTTGTCGAAGTCGACACGGATTTTCAGGTCGCTGTCGCCGTCGTACAGCGATTCGTTGGACAAGGCCTCGAAACGCAGCTTGTCGCAGGCGTCGGAGGCGTTGGAGATCAGTTCACGCAGGAAAATTTCCTTGTTGGAATACAGCGAATGGATCATCAGCTTCATCAACTGACGAACTTCGGCCTGAAATTCCATGGTTTCTTTACGGGTTTCTACGCTCATGTTACAGGGCCCTTTACTTGATCAGGAAAAACTTGAATTCTGTTGCCGGGCCGGCACGCGCGACATCGGCCACGCGCATCGACACCCTACCCCACATGGGGACAGGGTCAGTGAATTTCAACACCTTCATTTACCAGCAACTGACGCTTTATCGACACCAGTCGCCCTGACATCCGGCCTGCGAATCCGCCAATACCCCGGCTCGGGACAACCCGGTGACAGGGGATCACCAGTGGCACCGGATTGTGTCGGCAGGCATTTCCCACCGCCCGCGCACCACTTCGCAGCTGCGCGGCCAGCTCACCGTAAGTCATCACCTGTCCTGCCGGAATGGCCCGCAGGGCCGCCCACACGCGTTGCTGGAAGGGTGTTCCCTCGACAGCAAGCGGCACGGATGGCAGCGCAGCCGGTGTATCGAGGTAATGCAGTACTGCCCGCTGTATCTGTAATGCTGCACGCCCCGCCGGCATAATGGCGGTACGGCCATCAACAAACCGTAACGCACGCAGCCTGTCACCCTCAAGCACTATTCCGAGACGACCAAGCCAGCTGTCGAAAACGGCATCAAAGTGCACGGGTACGGATCGTGTCATTGCCGATCCTCCGCCCTGACTGCACCGAGTAACCGCAGACGCTGTATTTCACTGTTCAACACTGCTTTACGGCTGGCATCGCGCGTTGCTCGCATGAGGCTGGCGTAGATGCGTCGAGCATCATCCAGCAAACCGGCCTCAACCAGGGCTTTGGCCGCCCGGTAGCGCGCAGTCTGCGCCCAGGGGTCCATTGCCTGCAAATCGGTAAGGGTTGCTGATTTGATATACAGGTACGCCGCCTGATCGAATTGTTCCAGCGCCTGCAACGACTCGGCCATCCAGAACAGTAATTCGCGTCGCTGCTGTGCTTCCAGCGGTTTTTCCAGCAACGTGTTGAACAGGTCAAGTGCCTCGCGGTGATGTTGCACCGTCTGCAGATCGAACAGAATCTGCAACAGACGATCGGCGCGCTTGCTGTTCCAGTCAGCAGATTCTTCCGCACCCAGCAAGTGCTGCAGCAAGGCAACACCGGCCGGCACATCACCGGCGTAAACAGCCACCCTGGCACGGCGCAGGGTCCACTCGAAATGGCCCTGCCCACGAGGTGGTTCGGCCAGCCCGTCCATCAGACGCGAAGCCGTATCAAGATCACCCGTCTCCAGTGCTTCATCGATCAGGCGGTAGCGCACCACGGCGGGTAAATGGTCTGCCTGCGCATAACGCGAGGCATTGAGATAAAGCGTACGCACCAGTTGTTTTCCGTCCGGAAGTTCATCCAGTAAACCTGCCAGGTACTCGTGCGCCAGCGAGCGGCGTTGCGCGTTACCTGCATATTCTGCGAGTACGGCGAAAAAAATCCGTGCACGCAAAGGATCTTTTTCCATCGCTTCGGTTGCCGGGAAATACCAGTCGTCATCGTTACCGAGCAGACGCTGTTCCTCGTTACCGATTTGCTGCCCCAGTGCAAGATAACCTTGCCAGAGGTTGTCGGCGTTGGCCTCCGGAAACAGTAACGCCAGCTCGGGGTCCGGTGACAGGGACAGTGCGTGCTCCAGATAACGCAATTGATCGTAGCGCCTGTTCGCCCGTGCAGCAGCACGCGCTGCCAGCGACCACCAGGCGCGCTGCAGCCCGGCTGATGTTGCAGAGGCCGCCTGTTTCTCGGCCTCATCTGCTACAGCCGCCGGCTCACTCTTGCCCGCTGCCAGCGCCGCCAGCCGGTACAGGAGAAGATCCCCTGGCTGACGGGCTCCTGCAAGCCGTTTTAGAGCGGAATCGGGGTGCCCGGACTGCAGGGAAACACGTGCGCTCAGCCAGCGCCATTCACGATTATCTGTCCCGTAGTCCTGCCGGTAGCGCAGCAGCGCAAGGCGCGCGTCCTCGATACGGTTTTCACGTACATAGGCACGCACCACAAGGCGCCGCCATTGCTCCAGCTGCTCTGGCTCGGCGTGTGCCCCATGCTGCCAGATCAATGCACGCACACTGGCCAGCGCGGCGGGAACATCACCGAGCTGCAACAGCGATTCCGCGCCGAGTGTTCTGGCAAAATGTACAAAGCGTTCATCGATATCGGTCGGCAGGGCTTCCACGCGCCTGGCCAGCGCCGCGTCCATATTCTGGTTACGCAGAATCTGCAAACGCTCGCGCTCCCATGTCATCCAGTCAACCGGGTTGTCTGAAAAAGCGGGTTGTTCCACATCCATACGACGCAACGCAAGCTGCGGCGCACCGCTGTGTGCAAGCCGGGAAATCTCCTGCAGTGCCGACACGTCGACCGCGTGGGTCAGCGGCATGAACAGCAGCAGATACAGCCCTGTCAACAGGCCGGGAATACATTTTACCGAACCACAAACGAAAACGGGCAACCTGCGGTCAGGTTGCCCGTTGTGCTGCTTCGGGGCGGTAGCCAGAGGCTGCCGCATGCCGTCAGAGCTTCTCTTTGATACGCGCAGACTTGCCGGAACGTTCGCGGAGGTAGTACAGCTTTGCGCGACGCACGTCACCACGACGTTTCACGGTGATGCTGTCGATGCTCTGGCTGTAGGTCTGGAACACGCGCTCCACGCCCTCGCCGTGTGAGATCTTGCGCACCGTGAAGGCCGCGTTCAGGCCACGGTTACGTTTGGCAATGACCACACCCTCGAACGCCTGCAGGCGTTCGCGGTTGCCTTCCTTTACCTTGACCTGTACGACCACGGTATCGCCGGGTGAAAATTCCGGTATGTCCCGGGTCATCTGTTCCTTTTCGAGTTCTTCAATGATGTTGCTCATTTTCTCTATCCCCTGCCAGGGTCCTGTTCTGAATCTGTCGTTTGCTGTTCGCGGATGTATTCCTCGAGCAGCGCCTGCTGTTCATCGCTGAGCTGAAGCTGTTGCAACAGGTCGGGCCTGCGTCTCCAGGTTCGCCCCAGCGATTGTTTCTTTCGCCAGCGTTCTATGTCGGCGTGATTACCGCCTGTCAGAACGTCCGGCACGGCCTTTCCGTTTACCACTTCCGGCCGCGTGTAATGCGGGTAGTCCAGCAGGCCATCCATAAAGGAATCCTGCCCGGCCGAGTCCTCGTCACCCAGCGCGCCCGGTAACAGGCGCGTTACGGTATCGATCCAGACCAGCGCTGCCACTTCGCCGCCGCTCAGTACATAGTCGCCGATGGACCACTCTTCATCGACATTCTGCTCAATGAGCCGTTCGTCGATGCCTTCGTAACGCCCTGCCAGCAATATCATATGCGGCAGTTCGGCGAACCGTCCCGCTGCCGCCTGATCGAAACGCCGACCCTGCGGACTGAGGTAGATCACCGGCCCGTTGCCGCCACTACGTGCCGCATCAATCGCATCACCTGCCGGCTGCACCTGCATCACCATGCCGGGACCGCCACCGTACGGTCGATCATCGACCCGACGGTTGCGATTGTCCGCGTAGTCACGCGGGTTCCACAACCCCAGTTCCAGCAACTGTTTCTCCTGCGCAATACGCGGTATGCCCCAGCTGCATGCATCCCGAATCATGTCGGGAAACAGGGTCACCACATCGATACGTGTGGGCACCCTAGAAGTCCTTGTCCCAGTCAACGCGAATCCGGCCCTGCTCAAGATCCACTTCGACAATTACCTGCTTCATCACGAAGGGGATCAGCCGTTCACGATCCCCTTTCACGACCAGTACGTCGTTGGCACCGGTTTCCAGCAGGTGATCCACCGTGCCGAAATCCTCACCTTGCGTATTCACGACCTGCAGGCCAATCAGGTCTTTCCAGTAGTACTCGCCCGCTGGCAAAACCGGCAACTGGTCACGGTGAATACCGATCTCGTAACCGATGAGCTGTTGTGCCTGGTCACGGTCCGTGCAATCGGCCAGTCTCGCCACAACGCCCTTGCCGTGTACGCGACCTTCTTCCAGCCTTGTTTCCCGCCACTCGCCATTATCGCGCCGCAGGTACCAGGGCTTGTATGTAACGATGTTTTCGCGCGGTTGCGTACAGGAATAAACCCGAACCCAGCCACGCACTCCGTAGACCCCTGATATACGGCCTAACGGAATAATTTGCGAATCTGTTTCGCGTTGGCTTACTGCTGCTGATCCTTGAGCAGTTTGGCGACGCGGTCCGATGTACGAGCACCCTGGCTGACCCAGTGTTGCACCCGTTCCGCATCAATCTTCAGACGCGTTTCACCACCCGTGGCAACCGGGTTGAAGTAACCCACGCGCTCAATGTAGCGTCCATCACGACGATTGCGGGAATCGGTGACCACCACATGGTAGAAGGGCCGTTTTTTCGCACCACCGCGCGACAGTCGAATTGTTACCATCGTGACTAAACCTCTAAATACAACAAAATGAATATTACGCGCGGAATATTGGCCTGCGCGGAAAAGCGGGCATTTTACGCGATTCCGGCAGAAAGTGAAGCACTTGCGAACAAATATCGCGGCATGCTGGAACTGGCCGGGATCCGGGACCATTTAGCGGCGTGCGTATGATCGGGAATCGGTAGACTTTCCAGAATATGTCGGCTTTCTTTACGCAGGCAATTCGACAGGGAACAGGCCTACATAAAACAATTAATACATAAATATCAACCCTGTATCTCAACAGTCAGGCACGCCGACTCAACCGTCGATTGTCGAATAAATTTACATAGAAAAAAGTCGCCTAACCCCCCCCACCCCTACAACCGTACATAACAGACTGTTTTTGCTGGGATTGCAGTTTCTGGCATAGAGATTGCTCCTCTTGCAACCGAGGGAACGATGCAAGTAATAATGTTGGGCTCTCTGTAGTACCAGGGGCGATTGAACGCCAGCTATCTTAAAGAATGGCCCGCGGCAATTGAAAAGTCCTTCCGTCAGAAATAACTGAGAATCAGCACTGACGGCAGGGGGGAAAGATTATAAAAGTCCTACCGCTACGGCGAGTCTGTACGACTCGCCGTTTTTTATTCAGGGGAAAGGAAATCCCTGCGGCATTTTACCCTTCAAACCCCGCATCATATTCTTCATGCCGCCTTTGGACATTTTTTTCATCATTTTCTGCATCTGGGTAAACTGCTTGAGCAAGCGGTTGACGTCCTGAACCCGGGTACCGGAACCTGCCGCAATGCGCCGGCGTCGCGAACCCTTGATGATATCCGGGAAAGCACGCTCCTTGAGCGTCATGGAACGAATTATGGCAAGCATACGATCCATATCCTTGTCGTTGACCTGGTCACGGACGTTTTTCGGTAACTGGCCGATGCCCGGCAGCTTGTCCATCAAGCCCCCCAGACCGCCCATGCTCGCCATCTGCTCCAGCTGGTCGTGAAAGTCGGCCAGGTCGAAGCGCTTGCCCTTGTGCAGCTTTTTCGCCAGCCGCGTGGCCTTTTCCTTGTCGACCTTGCGCTCGACTTCCTCAACCAGGCTGAGGACATCGCCCATACCCAGGATGCGTGACGCCACGCGATCCGGGTGAAAAGGCTCCAGGGCCCCGGTTTTTTCACCCATACCGAGAAATTTGATCGGCTTGCCGGTGATGGAACGGATCGACAACGCGGCACCACCACGGGCATCACCGTCCGTCTTGGTCAGGATGACACCGCTCAGGGGCAATGCCTCGTTAAAGGCACGTGCGGTATTGGCCGCATCCTGGCCCGTCATGCTGTCGACGACAAACAGGGTTTCCACAGGCTGCACAGCCGTGTGGATGCGCTGGATTTCATCCATCATTTGTTCGTCGATATGTAACCGGCCGGCCGTATCGATAATCAGCACATCGACATGCTGTTTTCGCGCCTGATCGAGTGCCGCGGTTGCAATGGCGACAGGATCCTGGTTCGCGCTACTCGGGAAAAATTCCGCGCCGACTTCAGCGGCCAGTGTTTTCAGCTGCTCTATGGCCGCAGGACGGTAAATATCGCAACTCGCGACCATCACGGATTTGTGCTTACGTTCTTTCAACAAGCGCGCAAGTTTGGCTGTGGATGTGGTTTTACCGGAACCCTGCAGGCCCGCCATCAACACCACGGCTGGCGGCTGCACATTGAGCTGGAGCTCGTCGCAGGCCTCGCCCATCAGGGCGACCAGTTCGTCATTGACGATCTTCACCAGTGCCTGGCCCGGCGTCAGGCTTTGCAGGACTTCCTGACCAACGGCGCGTTCACGCACCTTGTCGATGAACGCCTTGACGACCGGTAATGCCACATCGGCCTCAAGCAGCGCCATGCGCACTTCGCGCAACGCCTCCCTGATATTGTCATCACTGAGGCGCCCCTGCCCACGCAGGCGCTTGATCGTGCCGGTCAGGCGATCTGTCAGATTCTGGAACATGAAAAAACTTCCCGCTTGAAGAAGCCGGGATTATAACGTGAAGCGATCCCCGCCGCACAGGCGCTGCACGTCCAGCGTCTCGATCTGGTCGCGACACTGGTCGAGAATCCGCTCCTCGCTGCCGGGCTTGAGGTGGGTCAGGAACAGGCGCGGGGTATGGCGCAGTTTCTTCAGGTCGGCCGCCAGCAGACCGGGGCAATAGTGGCGCGCCTTGCTGCTGAGTTCACGCTCTTCGTCCGGGAAAGCACTCTCGACAATCAGCAGATCCAGTTTCTCGTGACGGTTGAGCGCCGCCCAGAAACCTTCATTGCTGGTGGTATCACCACTGAAGGCAAAACTGCCAACACCGTTCTGCACCCGGTAGCCGGCCGCCGGCACTGCATGGTTCACAGCGATCATTTCAATGCTGCGGTTGCCGACACGAACCCGCTCGCCCGGCTGCATTTCCTCAAAACGCAGCACCGGCGCCTCGGCACTCGGCAGACAGGAAAAATCCGGCCAGATCTGCCAGTTAAAGATATGCTCCTTCAATGCCCGCAGCGTCTCCGCCCGGGCGTGCAGGACGACAGGCTCATCGATATAGTCAAACACCGAATCGAGCAGCATGGGGATACCGGCGATATGATCCAGGTGCGAATGCGTCACAAAGATATGCCGGATCGTTTTCATCTCATCGAGTTCGAGCTCGGTCAGACCCGTTCCGCCATCGATAAGGATATCGTCGTCTACCAGCAGCGAGGTCGTCGTCATTTCTGTCCCGATACCACCACTGCATCCAAGTATTCTCAGTTCCATCGTCTTGTTTCCGGCTATCACCTGATACCGGTAATGCGAGTACCGTGCCACGACAATTCACACACAAAATGAGAACGGGTTCACAGTTTCCGGTGTTTTCCGGGAGTTTTTACGTGACCCATGCAACATAACAAACAGCACTGACGCTGCACGTCAGCCCGGGGTGACACTGGCGGGCGATTTCCCCGCACTGACAAGGCAAGGCTTTAAGCACCCCGTGGCTTATGCCATCATTGCCGGATGAATACGACAGCACTCGCGCTGGCCGCCGTACTATTTTACCTGCTGACCACAATCGGGCTGGCCATGCGTCTTGGCGGCTGCGGATCCTCGCTGTGTGCGAGCCGTAAAATCATTTTCCTGCCCGGCATCGTGGCGGTGATACTGCATGCGCTGCTGCTTTACCCTGAAATGGTCACCGGACAGGGCATCAATATGGGCTTCTTCAATGCCGCCTCACTGACCGCCCTGTTGACGGTGGCGCTGCTACTGCTGACTGCCGCCTGGCAACCGGTCGAATCCATCGGCATTCCACTGCTGCCCATCACGGCAGCCACCCTCGGCCTGGCAACGCTCTATCCCAGCCAGCACGCCATCACCGCAACAAGCTGGCAGCTGGATACCCATATTCTGTTTTCCGTACTTGCCTACAGCCTGTTCGTACTGGGTGCTTTTCAGGCTGTGCTGCTGGCCATTCAGGAACGTCACCTGCGCAATCGCCGGCCTGGCGGTTTCATCCGTGCCCTGCCGCCGCTGCAAGTGATGGAAAAGTTACTGTTCCAGATGATTGGCGCGGGCTTTATCCTGTTGAGTATCGCGCTATTGACCGGTTTCTTCTTCCTGGAGGATATCTTTGCCCAGCACCTGGTGCACAAGACCATCCTGTCAATCGCCGGCTGGATTATTTTCGGTATATTGCTGTGGGGACGCTGGCGTTTCGGCTGGCGCGGCCGTACCGCGATCCGCTGGTCGCTGAGCGGCTTTGCACTGCTGGCGCTCGCCTATTTCGGCAGCAAGCTGGTCCTCGAACTCATTCTGCCCGGCAGCGCCTGACAAACCGCGCCGACCGGCATACAATCCTGTTATCTCCGGTAACGAGGTCAGACCTCCTTGGATGACATACCGCTTAGCGTGCTGTTCGGCGCACTGGTGTTCCTGATCATACTGTCAGCGTTCTTTTCCGGTTCGGAAACCGGGCTGATGACACTCAACCGTTACCGGCTGCGTCACCTGGTGCGCGCACGCCATCGCGGTGCAGTACGTGCGCACAAGCTTCTGGAGCGGCCTGACCGGCTGATCGGTCTGATTCTGCTCGGCAACAACTTCGTTAACATCCTGGCTTCCACACTGACGGCCGTCATCGCCGTCCGCCTTATGGGTGAGACCGGACTGGTGATCGGCGCGGCGCTGCTCACCCTGGTGATTTTGATCTTTGCAGAAGTGACACCGAAAACACTCGCCGCCCTGCACCCCGAGCGCGTGGCTTTTCCGGCTGCCTTCGTCTATGGCCCACTGTTATGGTTGCTTTACCCTTTCGTCTGGGTCGTTAATATCATCGCCAACTCCATATTACGCGCTATAGGCGTTCGTCCTGAACAGGGCACAACAAACGCACTAAGCCAGGAGGAATTGCGTACAGTCGTACTTGAAGCAGGCGCCATGATCCCCAAGCGTCACCAGGATATGTTGCTCAATATCATCGATCTGGAAAAAGTCACGGTTGAAGACATCATGGTACCGCGCAAGGAAATCAGCGGCATCGACCTGGATGATGACTGGAACACTATCATCCGCCATATCATGTCCAGCCAGTATACACGTCTGCCGGTGTATCGTGGCAGCATCGATAACGTCATGGGTTTTATTCACCTGCGTAAAATCCTGCCATTGCTGAAACTCGACAAACTCGACAAGGACGCACTGGAAAAATCCATTCGCGAACCCCTGTTTATTCCCGAGAACACCCCGCTGAACCGTGCACTGCTGAATTTTCAGCGCGAGCGGCGACGCGTCGGGCTGGTCGTCGATGAATACGGAGACATCCAGGGACTCGCCACACTCGAAGATATCCTTGAAGAAGTGGTTGGCGAATTCACGACCGATCCCTCGACCAGCAGTAAAGACATCATGCCGCAGGAAGATGGCAGCTACCTGGTCAACGGCACCGTCACGCTTCGCGAACTGAACCGGAGACTGAATACAGAACTACCCACTGATGGACCGAAAACACTGAACGGGCTTGTCCTCGAATACCTGGAAGACATTCCACAACCAGGCACCAGCCTGCTGCTTTCCGGCTACCCGATCGACATCGTGCAAACCCAGGGCAACCTGGTGAAAACATTGCGTATTCACACCACCAGGCGGCAGCCGGTACAGGAAGAAAATTAACCTCAGATTCAGCCTCGTTGGCCGATGTCTATACTGGGAAACATCTTGTAAAACCGCCGGGGGTATACACATGGCCAGACTGACATTGTCATTCAAAGGTCAGAAGCTGAAGATTTTTGCACTGGAGGGGGCTGAAACCATCATTGGCCGCGACAACAGCTGTACCATTTTCATCGACAGCCTTGCGATCGAACCGCAGCACGCCATCATCAGGCAACAGGCTGAAGTCTTCACCATTGAGCCGGTTAACCGGGAAAGCCGTGTGCTCGTCAATGAAGCGCAGATTGAGTCCGTACATGAACTCGCCGACAAGGACAGCATACAGGTCGGGAAACACACACTGACATTTTTCCTGGAACAGGAACTTCCCGTACAGGAAGCGCCGGCTGTAACACCGCCCCGTGCACAGCGGGATGAACACAGCTGGCTGCAAATCCTGAGCGGCTCACACCTGGGGCGTACCATCCGCCTCGACAAGGCCTTCACCCGTATTGGCAGTACCGACAGCAACCTCGCTGTTATCGCACGGCGTAATGATGGTTACTACCTGTCACATTTAAATGGAGAAACTTCCCCGCTGGTCAATGACGAGGCAATTAACGAGTCAACCCGGAAACTCGGCAATGAAGACTACATCAACGTTGGTGAACTGAAAGTGCAGTTTTTCTCGGATACCGCACAGGCATCGATGGAGAACAGTGACATGAATGAAACCGGTAATCCTTCCGAGCAGCGCAAGTTCAGCCGCATCCCCTTCGATGTCGGCATCAGCCTGCACCTCGATGACAACCACTGGGAGAGCACGCTGGCGGATATTTCCCTGCACGGCGCACTGATCCACACGCCGCAAGACTTCAAGCCGGTCACAAATGCGCAATACCGGCTCGATATTCACCTGGAGGGTGGACCGGACATCGCCATGGATGTCCATATTGCACATCAGGAAGCCGGGGTGACCGGGCTGCGTTGTGATGATATTGACGTGGACAGCATCACTCACCTGCGCCGGCTGGTGGAACTCAACCTGGGGGATCCGGACCTGCTGGAGCGTGAGTTATCCGCGCTGGCGCCGACTGAACCGGCCTGACCCCTACTGACCGGAGAACCACTCCATCACTTCCGAATAACGCGACACTGCGCAGATATCCAGACCCTCGATCGCCGATTTCGGCGCGTTGGCTGCCGGTACCAGCGCACGCCGGAAGCCCAGTTTGGCCGCCTCGTGTAAACGCTGCTGGCCGTTTGGCACAGGACGGATCTCACCGGCCAGCCCCACCTCGCCGAAAACCACAAGATCATTCGGCAGGGTGCGGTCCCGGAAGCTCGACAACACAGCCAGCAGCACGGACAGGTCTGCCGCCGTTTCGGTGACTCGCACACCGCCCACCACGTTGACATAGACATCCTGATCACCCATCACCACACCACCGTGACGGTGCTGAACGGCCAGCAACATGGCCAGCCGGTTCTGTTCCAGACCGAGCGTCACGCGCCGTGGGTTGGATAACTGACTGTCATCCACCAGCGCCTGTACCTCGACCAGCATCGGCCGCGTGCCTTCCATGGTAACCAGAATGACACTACCCGCCACCGGCTGATCATGGCGCGACAGGAAAATTGACGAGGGATTACGGACCTCCTTGAGCCCCTTGTCGGTCATGGCAAAAACACCCAGCTCATTCACGGCGCCGAAACGGTTCTTGATGGCGCGGATGACACGATAACGTCCACCGGGATCACCCTCGAAGTACAGTACCGTATCGACCAAGTGCTCCAGTACCCGCGGGCCGGCCCGGGTGCCCTCCTTGGTGACATGTCCGACCAGAAACAGTGCGGTGCCGGTCTGCTTGGCAAAGCGCACCAGCAGCGCGGCACTCTCACGCACCTGCCCGACGGAACCCGGCGCCGATTGCAATGCCTCGGTGTACAGGGTCTGGATCGAGTCGATCACCATGACCTTCGGCGTTTCAAGGCGTGCATGCTCGATAATCCGCTCAACAGAGGTTTCTGCCAGCAGCAGCATGTCGTCCGCCTTGGCATTGAGACGGCGCGCGCGCAGCGAGACCTGCTCGGGCGATTCCTCACCGGTGACGTAGAGTGATTTCAGGTCGCCGGAAAATGATGCCAGCGCCTGCAACAACAGCGTGGACTTGCCTATACCCGGGTCGCCACCGATTAGCACCACGGAACCGGCAACCAGGCCACCGCCAAGGACACGATCCAGCTCCTGAACACCGACAGAAACCCGCATCTCCTGCCCCGGCCGGATTGCGCCCAGATTCTGGATTGTTGTGCCAGCCTGCCCCGCGTAACTGGCAAACCGTGGCCTGGCGGCATTTCCGGCCACCACGGCGAGCGCCTCACTCATACAGTTCCAGGCACCGCAATCCGTACACTGCCCCGACCATTTAGGCGCCAGGGCACCACATTCACTGCACTGGTACTGGAGTTTTGATTTTGCCATAAGGCAGGAGTGTACCTTCAGGCCCCCTCATATGACCAGCGCGTGCCGCTGCAAACTCACAGCGGGATTAGCGTTGTACAACATCCGCTATTTCTGGCAACCTTGAGCAGCCAGAAAAGTGAAAGACGTTGTAAACGGGTGTACATGGGAGTATCTGAACGTGGAACAAAGCGATGACGTTATTCTTCAACGCAGACTGCAACACCTCAAGGTAACCCATGACCCGGCCCGAAATGCGGTCTGGGTAGAATTCAGGTTCAGTGGCCGCCCCTGTTTCACAACGGCCCTGCTGGATGAGCTGGCGGTTGCCCAACACTCGATCCGCCAGACTGCACAACAACAATACCAGTCAGAAACCCCCAACCGCCTCCAGTTCCAGGTACTGGCCTCGTCTGACACACGCGCCTTCAACCTTGGCGGCGACCTGACCCACTTCATCAACCTCATCGAAACGCGTAATCGTGATGCACTGCTGGACTATGCCAGGGCCTGCATCGATATCCAGTTTGCCTCGGTGACACACTACGACATCCCTTTTACCACCATTGCACTGGTACAGGGCGAGGCCCTGGGTGGAGGCTTCGAAGCAGCACTTTCCAACAACGTCATCATCGCAGAAGAATCAGCCCGCTTCGGGTTCCCCGAGCTGAGCTTCGGCATGTTCCCCGGCATGGGCGCCATTTCACTGCTGACACGAAAGATCACCCCCGCCATGGCACGCCGGCTCATCATGGATCGACGCGCGCACACTGCAGAAGAACTTTACGACATGGGGGTTATCGACGTGCTGGCCGCCGATGGCGAGGGCCGTGAGGCCGTTGCCAACTACATGCAACGGCATAACGATATCGCGCCCGGACTGCACGGTTTCCAGGCGGCTATCGACCGGTCCATGCCTGTCAGCTATGACGAGCTGTACGACATCGTGGAACACTGGGTTGATACGGCACTGCAACTCAGCGAGAAAAACCGCCGATTAATGGCCTACTTCGCCCGCGCCCAAAGCCGGCAACAGCGCACTCAACACCCACCACTGGTCATCGACCGAAGGCAACCCTCGCCCTGAGAAGTCACCCCGTCTTGCGAGGGCTGTTGACCCGCTTGCGCAGGGTTTCCAGTGCAACATCTGTTGCCTTCCGCAAAACCCTCAGTTGCTCGACGCCGTTATCCAGAAACTCCTGTTGTTGCATATCCTGTATCCGTGTACTCAATTCCGCCAGCTGCTGCAAACCAAGATACATCGCTGCACCCTTCAACGCATGCGCACTATCACGGAACGTGATCCAGTCACGATCAGCCACGGCAGACTCAAGCGCACGCAGATCACGATTGGCATCACCCTCAAAATTGGTAATGATGTCGCGCATAAACTGATCATCACCACCACCGAGCAACTCCAGCTTCTCGAATTCTTCCTCCTCGATAACCGGTAATTTATCAATTTCCCGGTTACTCCCGGTTTCTGCCACAGCTTTGGTGACAGCCGGAGCCCCACTCTGCGTAGCACTGATCAAGACCTCCTGGAGTCTCGACAGGGAAACAGGTTTGGTCAGAAAATGCCGGATGCCGGCCGTACGACAGGCATCACGTGATTCCTGTGTAGCGTCTGCTGTCAAAATGACGAACGGAAGTGCAGAAGATGCACCGTGCGCCAGGGAGTAGGCAGAAAAGACTTCCAGCCCTCCCATATCCGGCATATTCTTGTCGACAATCACTACGTCATAATCGGCCTCTTCCAGCGACAGCAGCACGGCTTCGCCACCCTCAACAACCGCACACCGGTGCCCTAACTGCTCCAGCATGCGTTGCAGTACAACACGGTTTGTAGCGTTGTCATCACCGATCAATACGCTCAACCGGACACCGGCATCATCTCTCGCATGTTGCCTCGACGCGATATGAATCACATCATCTTCCGTACTGTGACGTGAGTAGCAGGCATGCAGTACGTTGAATAATGCCCGTCTGTCCAGCGGGCGCGTCAATACAAAGAATTGATCGTGTGACGAACGCGATATTTCCGGGGGATAATGGTCATCTCCAAGTAACACCACCGGCAGACACTCTGATACCGCATCTCCCGAGCAATTCCTGAACAACGCATCCAGCTCCAGGCTATAGGGAATCCCGTCAAGCAGCAAGGCATCGAATGCCTGCCCTGAATCCTGTGCTTCGGCTATTCTCTGCCTGCAGGCCTGAATGCTGTAGACAACCGTGGATGGCATATTCCAGTCATTCAGGTTTTCCAGCAGCTCACTGCCACTGCCATCGTCCTGGCACAGGCAAATAACGTTACAGTCACGGGTCCAGTTACTGCTATCACTCATTGCAGGGGCATCAACGACCCGGAAGGGAAGATCAAACCAGAAGGTTGTACCAACGCCTTGCGTGCTTTGCACACCGATGTCACCGCCCATGAGACTGACCAGACGTTTGCAAATTGTCGTGCCCAGACCTGTACCACCGTGCTTGCGGGAAACACTGCTGTCAGCCTGCGCAAAGGGCTCAAAAATCTGCTCCAGACAGTCTTCCGCAATACCAACGCCGGTATCCGCCACCTCAAAACGCAGGACAACATTACCGCCCTTGTCTTCACGCGGGTGGACACGCAGTGACACGAATCCCTTGTCGGTAAATTTCATGGCGTTACCGACAAGATTAATGATCACCTGTCGCAACTTGTGCGGGTCGCCAAACAGCAGGAACGGGGTATTCGGGTTAATCGTTTCCTGCAGACTGATATGCTTTTCAGCTGCCTGAACCTCGAATATGCGTAATGTTGTACTGATGAGGGCAAACAGATCGAACTCGACTTCTTCCAGATGAAATTTCCCGGATTCTATCCTGGATAAATCCAGGATATCGTCAATCTGGTGTGCAAGCGTTTTACCGGACGCATAAATCGTCTCGACATATTCGCGATCTTCAGAGGCAAGCGGCCGGGTTCGCAACAACTCGGTCATCCCCAGGATGCCATTCAGAGGCGTACGGATCTCGTGCGACATGCGGGAAAGGAATTCGCTTTTGGCTTGACTGGCCTTGTCTGCATTCTGTTTTGCTTCGTTGAGCCGACGAATCAGCAATGCTGAATAGGCGGGAATAACGAGTAATGTCGCGGCAAGCCCAAGAGCAAGCTCAATGTGGCCATCCCAGTATGATGACGCAAGCATTACCGCTCCAAATCCCACCAACGATGCGGCAGCCGACAAATAAATGTACTTCTCTCCGTATCTAAATCCATTTCCCAGCGTGACCCACAAGTACACCCCGTACCAGGGCGCCCCTGTTGGCCCGGTCAAATAGAGTCCATAGCTCAACACAGTAATATCTATGAGAATACTTACGATGCGCCTACTAGCCCAGGGAGTGGGCCATATCAACGTCGAGACAAAAAACAACACAGCAAATATCAGAAAACTACTGATAAAGATTACGCTGGTATGTAACAGGTTCTGTGCTGCTTCAGTATCCGGCCAGTCGAACGCCAGATAGATCAGAAACGTAAGCGAAATAGCGATGCGAAGCAGGCCCTGCTCCTGGTCAGACGTGCCTTTCCACCCGATGACAGATAACAATGCGGGCATCCCCGTCACGGGTTCCACCCTGTCCCTGTCTGACCGGTCTCCGACAAACACGTAGATACTCACTCCATCGAGAAAAAGATTACCGTCGCCCGGTGTAGCGGCAGCAGGACAAAAATGCTTTAATCAGTGAAACTGTATGAGGTACTAGTCGTTATGATCGAAGCAGCGGTGGTAGAGGTAATTACCCGGGAGCGGAAATGCGCCCCGGAAGACGTGAGCCTGGAAACGCGCCTGAGCGAGCTGGGTATCGACTCTCTGCAAGCCATCACCATCCTGTATGAACTTGAAGAACGCTTTGAGATAGAGATTCCAAATGAGCTGATGGAAAACCTTGTGACGGTCAGGGATATTGTTTCCAGCATCGATAAAATCCGCCAACCGGACACAAACAGCTAGGTATGCAGCAACGTGTTGTCATTACCGGCCTCGGTGCAATATGTGCAGCGGGACACACAGCGAAACAATTCTGGCAAGCGCTGGTCAGTGGTTCCTCGGCTATTGCCCCCCTTGGTTCGCCCGGAGAAGGTTCAAGAATACGGATCGGTGCCATCGTCAGCGACTACAGCCCGGAGACGTATTTCCAGCCAGACAAGCTTCCCCTTCTCGATCGCTTCTCGCAGTTTGCCGTAATCGCTGCCACTGAAGCACTGGCAGACGCCGGGCTGGAGCAACACAGTAACGCGACGCGACACGCCGCGGCCATCATAGGCACGGGATGTGGAGGAAAGCAGACTGATGAGGAAACCTATGCCCATCTCTACAAAAACGGGCAGTCCAGGGCCCATCCACTGACGATACCAAAAGGCATGCCCAGCGCCGCCGCCTGCCAGGTCAGCCTGAATCTCGGCATCGGTGGCCCTGTCTTTTCGGTAGCCAGCGCCTGCGCATCGGGCGCGCATGCCATTATACAGGCTTCCCTGATGATTCAGTCCGGGCTGGTGGACGTCGCACTTGCCGGGGGAACGGATACGCCGTTTACTTACGGCCTGCTGAAATCGTGGGAGGCGCTAAGGGTTGTTTCGAACGACACCTGCAGGCCTTTCTCTGCGAATCGTTCCGGCATGGTGCTGGGAGAAGGCGCCGGCATGCTGGTACTTGAATCGGAAAGTCACGCACGCAACCGGAACGCGCGCATCTATGCCGGGCTTGCCGGCTTCGGCATGACATCCGATGCAGCACATATAACGCGGCCTGATGTAAATGGCATCATATCGGCCATTCAGGAAGCTTTGCGGCACGCAGATACCCCTGCCGAATCAGTCTCCTACATCAATGCCCACGGCACTGGCACAAGCGCTAACGATAAAACAGAGACCGAGGCCCTGCACAAGGTGTTTGGCTCGCACGCCCACACACTCGCCATTTCCTCCACCAAGTCAATTCACGGTCATGCACTGGGCGCCTCCAGCGCCCTTGAACTGATTGCCACGACACTTGCCATTCATCACCGGATAGCACCACCGACGGCCAACTTCACCGAAGCCGATAAAGACTGTAACCTGGATTACATTCCAAATCAGGCCCGCCATATGCCAATCGATGTGGCAATATCGAATGCATTCGCATTCGGCGGGCTTAACGCGGTAACAGTGCTGAAAAAACCGGATCTTTAAGGCTCAGTCTTTCAGCCTGAACAAATAATGACTGTTCCCGTAGAAACGCCCGTCCATGGGGGCAAACATCGCCTTGCACAATGAAAAATAGTTATTCCAGTGCGCGATCTGTTCGTGATCAAACGTGGTCTGGTACAACGATGGCAAACTGTCCCAGTAGCGGCGATGCCACTCATCCAGCGTCCGCCAGTAATTGAGACCATTCACAAACCAGGTGTTACACACTTCAAAGTGATCGGTGTACCCGGCAAATTCCGCGTGCGGCCAGACGCGACCACCCGGGAAGTAAAGCCCTATGCGCGTTTTGTCGGGATTCAGAAACTGCGGTATGGCAGTCTGTGACGTTATAAAATGATGGAAGGTTCTCCCCCCGGGCAATAACAGTGACGCAATTTTTTCCAGCACTGCCCGCATGTTGATCACTTGCTCAAAAACAGCTACGGAAATCACAAGGTCGTATTGGCGGCCACCCAGTGCATTCACGTCAAGCTGATCAAATGCCCCCTCGATCAGCGTCAGCCGATCGGAACCAAGCGGATCCGAGGGATCCTGCATGCGCGCCCTGATATGTGCAAGCTGAACCTGGCTCGGAGTAATACTGACAATCTCGAGCGCCGGGAAGTGCTTTAACAGATAGGTTTCCAGTGATCCGAAGCCGCAACCAATATTAAAGATTTTCTCATTCCCCTGGATTCCGGCACGCTCCGCAATCAGTGCGAACTTGGCTTCCTGGGCCTGCTCAAGCGTGGCTTTCGAAGCCCGGATATCCTCGGGCGAGTCACCATAATAGGCCATGGAGTAAGCACGAAACTGTGTATCGAGAAACCCGGAAAAGAACGCCTGTTGTTCATCATAATGCTGCTCCATCAGCGCCTCTGTCTCTTCCACCATAGGGCCTTCGTCCGTCGGAATACCAAAATCACGCGGGGTGCGAGAAGAATCCCGGTAACGTGCGTATTCTCGCTCAAAGAAACGCGTCAGCCTGCTTTCATAGAGCCGCATTTCCTCGCTGGCCGGCCCGAAAATACCCGCCTGACGAAGGCGTGCCTCGATATCTGTTTCCACTCCGATCATGACCACTCCATAAGCCTGTTGAACCCCGGGAACTGCATCCGTACAGATGATAGCATTATCGAAAACCCGTTTAACCCGTGTGAAATTGCCGCCCTGACTGATAACCGTGATGCAACTCACATACAGGCTTACTATGATCTTCTATACCTTAACCCTGACGGACACGTGCCGATAGCTTCACCACAACAAATGCGTCAATAAGCAGTCACTATAAACCGTCAGATTCACAGAGAGAAAGACAACCGGATAATGGCCACTGTACTCGTTCTCGATGATCAGGCAACCAGCCGCCAGATCCTTGCCCAGATCGTCAGGTCCATCGACGAACTTCTGGAAATAAAGGCTTTCGACAGTGCCCGGCCTGCTCTGGACTGGCTACGTGACAAACCCGCCGACCTGATTCTTACGGACTACAAGATGCCCGGCATGAATGGCATTGAATTCCTTGAACAGGCACGTGCCATTGCCCAGGTGCATAACGTCCCTGTCGTTATGATCACCTCTCACGAACAAACAGATATCCGTTACCGCGCACTGGAACTGGGCGCGACGGATTTCATCAACAAACCGATCGACCATGCCGAGTGCCGCGCCCGATTCCGTAACCTGCTGCAACTCCAGCGCCAGCGCCTGATTATCGAAGACCGTGCCAACTGGCTGGAGGAACAGGTCAGGGCCGCCACCCATGCGATTCGTGTCCGCGAGCATGAAACCCTGCTGCGGCTCGCCAAGGCCGGTGAGTACCGCGATGAAGAAACCGGCAACCACGTTATCCGCATGGCGCGTTTCGCCCGGGTGATTGCTGAAACACTGGGTGTGGATGAAACCGAATGCGAAAGCATCGAACTCTCGGCTCCGATGCACGATATTGGCAAAATCGGTATTCCTGACCAGATCCTGCTCAAACCCGGCAAGCTCACCGTCGAGGAATTCGAGGTCATCAAGCAGCACACTGTAATCGGCTATGAAATCCTTCGTGACAGCCCGTCCAGGTACCTGAAGATGGGCGCGGAAATCGCCCTCGGGCACCATGAAAAATACGACGGCAGCGGTTATCCCCGGGGCCTGAAAGGTGAAGCCATCCCCCTGCCCGCCCGTATTGTCGCTGTCGCCGATGTGTTTGACGCGCTGACAACGCGTCGCTGTTACAAGCCGGCCTGGCGCGACCAGGATGTCATGAGCCTGATCGTCAGTGAAAGCGGCAAACACTTTGACCCGCAATGTGTCGACGCCTTCCTCAGCCAGATCGACAAGATAAAGCGGATACGCGCCTCGTTATCAGACGACAGCAACAGCACACAGGAAGCGACCTGACACCCACTCAGCCTGCACCTGCAGGGGCACTGGTCCGCAACACCCTCGATGTCACACCGCACAACAGTTCGTAACTGATGGTGCCCGCGGCTTGCGCCACGCTTTCAACCGGAAGCCCCCGCCCCCACAACACCACCGGGTCGCCAACACCCGCCTGCGGCTGTGTGCGTAAATCCACACACAGCATATCCATGGATACCCGCCCGATCAGCGGCACCGACGTATTGTTGACCCGCACGGGCGTACCGGTTGGCGCGTGACGCGGGTAACCATCACCGTAACCGGCCGCCACGACACCGACCGGCATAGCTTCCGGGCAGACCCAGTCCTGGCCGTAGCCCACGGCATCACCCTTGCGACACGTGTGTACGGCAATCAACTCGGAGCTGAGTGTCATGACGGGGCGCAATTCAACCGGCAGCACCTGCCCGGGCGCCATCGGTGACGCGCCGTACAACATGATACCGGGGCGCACCCACTCAAGCTGACTGGATGGCCGGCTGAGCAATGCGGCGGAATTCGCCAGCGAGCGCGGTGCCTCGCGCTGTGCGCACAGTTCATGGAAAAGGCTTTCCTGGGTGTCGTTGGCAGGATGTCCTGGCTCATCTGCACAGGCAAAGTGCGACATCCATTGCAGAGAGGCCACCTGTGGCATGGTCGACAGGCGATCCCAGGCAACAAGCGCTTCATCCGCTGCAAATCCCAGCCGGTTCATACCGGTATCGACCTTGAGCCAGACCGCCAGTTTCGTGGGAGCATCCAGTGATTCCAGCCAGTCCAGTTGTAACGGCTGGTGCACGACCAGTTCAAACCGGTGCTGCACGACAGCAGACAATTCATCGGCCTGAAAGACACCTTCCAGCAACAGTATCGGCTTCCCGACACCCGCTTCACGCAGCCGCAAGCCTTCTTCAAGGCTGGCCACCGCAAAGGCGTCGGCTTCCTGCAGGGCATCCGCCACTTCCAGCATGCCGTGACCATAACCATCGGCCTTGATCACCGCCATGACACGGCTGTCCGGCGCCGCGCGGCGTACCTGGGAAAGGTTAAACGTCAGGGCGGAAAGATCGATGAGCGCCCGGACGGGACGCGTCATCCGGCGTAGCCCTCGTCGGAACAGGATTGAATAGCGGTAAAGTTCTCGAAACGGGTGTGCTGACCGAGGAATGTCAGGCGACGCATGCCAATGGGGCCGTTACGCTGTTTGCCGATGATAATTTCGGCCGTACCCTTGTCGGGGCTGTCCTCGTCGTAAACCTCATCGCGATAGATGAACATGATTACGTCGGCGTCCTGTTCGATGGCGCCCGAGTTATGACTGACGATGCCGTCGGCCAACCATGAAGCTGGCCCCGGCACAGTAAGATCGTATACGTCTTCCTCGCCTTTTGGCGTGATCGCCACAATACGGTCCCAGAACACATCGCTGTCGGCCTGCAGACGCAGATACTCATCATCCAGCATGTCTGCGTAGGAGCGAACGACTTCACGTGAGGGTGAAAAGTTGAAGTGTGCCATTCCACCATAAGCTGTACCGCGCCACTGTGCGGCCTTGCGATGTGTCATCCCCCTGACAGCCATCTGCTCACGGACATGCGTGAATATCTCCTGTGGCAACGTATCGACATTGGTCACCGTTTTTATGTCCTGCAAGACAGCCTCAAGCATCTCCGCCTGCGGACGGCGTGGGCCGAAAGCACCGACATCGTTCAGGAAACGCTGTTGCATCACAGCGCCACTGATATGCACCATATAGCCGGGGCGGTGATTACCTTTCTGTGTTTTCTGGGTACGGGCGACAATGCCCAGGCGCAGTAGCAGTGCGGCGACATCCTGTGCGAGCAACGGACTATTGGTGGCGTAATGGATGGTATGGCTGCCTTTCTGGTGGGGCTTGCGCGTATAAATGGTGCCGTCGGTCGCCCACATATGACGCAACAGCAGGCCTATCTGCGCATTGCTCAATCCAAACACTGCACCCGGAATACGTTTTTCATGGGAACGCTGGTTAAAAATGCCCAACTCGCGCAGCCATGCGTTGATACCCGCGGGTTGCCAGCGATTTCCATTGCCACTGAAAACCAGCTGATGCCAGCTGTCATCACTTTCATGGCGGTTGACCGTCACGCCGAATTCGTCCTCGGCCGCTCGCCTGACCATCTCACTGTTCTCGTCTGAATTGGTGGTGTAACGCAACGGCTGACCTTTCAGATAGCTGCCACCGCCAATCAACTGCCCCAGCAACGCCACCCGCATCTCGGGCCAGCATTCCGTCTTGTCGGGTTCCGGCAACTGTCTGGCTAGCGCCAGGCGATCACCGGTTTTCAGATCTCCGACTTCGCGCCAACCGCTGAACGCATACAAGCGGTGTCCCGCTGTGGTACGAATCGAACGTCCACTGGCCAGGCTGATTTCAAATACCGGCCTGCGACCGACTTTCCAGACCTTGTCGCTACGACTCCTGACCAGCTTCTGATTCGCGGACAGTGCAATCACTTCTGGCGACTCTCCAACCAGTTCTCTGATCGGCACGCGCCGACCATCGGCGCACACCACACGGGTCTCACCGGTAACGCATTCTCGCAGGTCTGACATCACCGGACGCTTGTTCGGACGTTGTTCAAGACTGCGGTTAAGCTGCGACAGAGCGATTACCGGCACTTCCAGCTCCTTGGCCAGCGCTTTCAGCGAACGGGAGATCTCGGAGATTTCCCCGGTGCGGTTTTCATTGCTGCCGGGCACCTGCATCAACTGGAGGTAATCGATCACGATCAGCCCGAGATCATGCTCGCGCTTCAGTCGGCGTGCCCGTGCGCGCAACTCGGTGGGCGACAGGGCCGGCGTATCATCGATAAACAGTGGCGCTTTGGAGAGAATACTGACGGCCGAGGTCAGGCGCGGCCAGTCGTCGTCATCGAGCTTGCCGGTACGCACCTTGGTCTGGTCGATACGGCCAAGCGAAGACATCAGGCGCATGGCCAGTTGTTCGCCAGGCATTTCCATACTGAACACCGCGACCGGCACGTTGTCCTTGATAGCCGCGTGCTCGGCAATATTCATGGCAAACGTTGTCTTGCCCATGGACGGTCGCCCGGCAACGATGACCAGGTCGGAAGCCTGCAGGCCGGCCGTCATCTCGTCCACCTCGGTGAACCCGGTCGACACGCCGGTCAGCGGGTTGTCCTGGTGGAACAGGGTATCGATACGGTCGACCGCGCGCGTCAGCAGTTCCTTGATGTCGTGGAAACCGGACCCCCGGGTAGCGCTCTGATCGGTAATACGGAATACCAGCTTCTCGGCATGATCGAGCAGGGAAGGCGTGTCGCGTCCTTCCGTGTAGTAGGCACTGTTGGCAATCTCGGTACCCACCTCGGCCAGCTGGCGCAGCACCGAGTTGTCGCGCACGATGTTCGCATAAGCACGGATATTGGCCGCGCTCGGTGTGTCTTTCGCCAGGGTTCCAAGGTAGGACAAGCCACCGACATCATCGAGCTGGCTATTGGCGTCCAGCCACTCGGACAGTGTAATCACATCGCAGGGGTCACCGCGTTCGATCAGCGTGCCGATAGCAGAGAAAATCAGCCGGTGTTCGCGGCGATAGAAATCCGTACCGCTCAGAAGGTCTGCAATCTGGTCCCAGGCGCGGTTATCCAGTAACAGACCACCCAGCAGTGACTGCTCGGCCTGCACGGAATGCGGGGGCACCTTCGCGCGGTCGGCGTTAAACTCGACGGTCGTTGCGGTTGAAACCGGTTCCGGCATCTGCCCTCCGGGGCGCATTACATCAGGACTCGTTCAGGGATGAATTCAGGATAACACGCGCAGTCTAAAGCGAGACACAGACTCGCTCAAGCACGCAATTTGCGGGCCGTGCGGGCGGGCGTGGAAGATAAAGGCCGGCAGCCCAGACAAAACAACGCCTTGCCACGGAAACGCGGCAAGGCGTTGCAGGAAAGCCTTTTTACTCGGCTTCGATGATCAGCGTAATTTCGGAATCGACATCGCTGTGCAGGTGCAACTGCACCTTGTATTCACCGATGTTACGGAACGCACCTTCCGGCAGTCGCACTTCACTGCGCTCGACTTCAACACCGGCGGCACCGATGGCCTCGGCAATATCGATCGCGCCGACCGAACCGAACAGCTTGCCTTCCTCACCGGCCTTGGCGGCGATGGTGATGGTCATATCCACCAGCTTGTCGCGACGCGCCTCGGCGGTAGCCAGCGCTTCCGCAGCCGCTTTCTCCAGTTCGGCACGGCGTTCCTCGAAGGCCTTGATGTGCTCCTCGGTGGCCGGTGTCGCCTTGCCACTCGGGATCAGGAAATTACGCCCGTAACCCGACTTGACGTTGACCCGGTCGCCCAGGTTGCCCAGATTTTCAACTTTTTCCAGCAGAATGA